>JAQSDT010000414.1 GCA_029946075.1 bacterium
ACGTCCTTCAGCACATCGCCGGTGCGGCGCTCTTCCGGCGCGCGGACGTCGGCGCCGAAGCCGACCGAGGTGCCCTTCTGGCGCTGGGAGATGATCTTCTCGAGGCCGGCGAAGGCGCCGCCGCAGATGAAGAGGATGTTGGTGGTGTCGACCTGCAGGAACTCCTGCTGGGGATGCTTGCGTCCGCCCTGCGGAGGCACCGAGGCGACGGTGCCTTCCATGATCTTGAGCAGCGCCTGCTGCACGCCCTCGCCCGAGACGTCGCGGGTGATCGAGGGGTTGTCGGACTTGCGGCTGATCTTGTCGATTTCGTCGATATAGACGATGCCGCGCTGGGCCCGCTCGACGTTGTAGTCGGCCGACTGCAGCAGCTTGAGGATGATGTTTTCGACGTCCTCGCCGACATAGCCGGCTTCGGTCAGCGTCGTCGCATCCGCCATCGTGAAGGGCACGTCGAGAATCCGGGCCAGCGTCTGCGCGAGCAGCGTCTTGCCCGAACCGGTCGGACCGATCAGCAGGATGTTCGACTTCGCCAGTTCGACGTCGTTGTGCTTGGTCTGGTGATTGAGGCGCTTGTAGTGGTTGTGAACCGCGACCGAGAGCACCTTCTTGGCGTGGCTCTGGCCGATCACGTAATCGTCCAGGACCTTGCAGATTTCCTTCGGCGTCGGGATGCCGTCGCGCGACTTCACCAGCGAGGATTTGTTCTCTTCACGGATGATGTCCATGCAGAGCTCGACGCATTCGTCGCAGATGAAAACGGTTGGACCCGCGATCAGCTTGCGCACTTCATGCTGGCTCTTGCCACAGAACGAGCAATACAGCGTGTTCTTGGAGTCGCTCGTGCCGACCTTACTCATTCTTATCTCCGTCCGCCGTTCGATCCGGTTCTCGATCGACCCATTCCGGTACTACACCGGACCTGAAAGTAGATAGAGCAAAATCCGTACCAGAAAAGACCCTAACTCATTCTACGCCATGCGAATCATGGCTTACTCGAATCCCCCGCGATCATATCCGATCCCTTACAGCCAACCATGCTGACACCCGACTATCAAGAATTCGCTAACTGCGTCGGGATGGGACACCGTGACAATACCGTGATTTACGGCATTCGCATGGGTCAAAGATCACGAAAACGGGCAAGCGTTGCGCCATTGCCACGCGGCAAAACCAGCACGAAAGCGGAACTTTCTGCCTATGCGGGGGCATAGGCATGCTGATTTGCCGATTCGACCCTCAGATTGGTCAGCAACGGGGAACGCGAACCCGGTACCTTACGGGGCTTTCGCGCCGGTCTCTTCGGGACGCTTGTCGATCACCTTGTCGACGAGTCCGAAGTCGCGCGCCATTTCGGCGGTGAGGAACTTGTCGCGCTCGAGTGCGTCCTCGATCGCCTTGTAGGTCTGGCCGGTGTGCTTCACGTAAATCTCGTTGAGGCGCTTCTTGAGATTCAGGATCTCCTGCGCGTGCAGCATGATGTCGGTGGCCTGGCCCTGGAAGCCGCCGGAGGGCTGATGCACCATGATGCGCGAGTTCGGCAGCGAGAAGCGCATGTCCTTGGCGCCGGCCGCCAGCAGCAGCGAGCCCATCGAGGCCGCCTGCCCGGTGCACAGCGTCGAGACCGGCGGGCGGATGAACTGCATGGTGTCGTAGATCGCAAGACCCGATGTCACCACGCCGCCCGGCGAGTTGATGTACATCGAGATTTCCTTCTTCGGATTTTCCGCCTCGAGGAACAGCAGCTGCGCGACGGTCAGCGTCGACATGCCGTCTTCCACCGGGCCGGTGACGAAGATGATGCGCTCTTTCAGCAGGCGCGAGAAAATGTCGTAGGCGCGTTCACCGCGGTTGGTCTGTTCGACCACCATGGGCACGAGGTTCATGTAGGTTTCAACGGGATCGCGCATTAGTCACCCCAAGGGTTCGCAGGAATTGGTGGGGAGCGAACATCCAGCGGCAGGCATGCGAACATTTGCCGCGCGCGGACGAGCGTCCCGTGATGCAGGACTTGAACGACAGGACTTCAACACAGAACTCGGTAGCGAGCCGCTCACAGATATGAGCCAATTCCCCGGCGACAAGGCCGGGGCATCGCGGGCTGAATTAGAGAAATTCAAGCTGATTCGCAGGCGCGCCGATAGCGGCGGATGCCGATGCACCGCCGCTTTCGCCGTTCATGATTAATCCCATAGCGTTTTCAAGCGAAGTGGGACCCGGTTCGCGTAAAGAAAACGCGTCAAAAAAGAATCCAACCTGACCGAATCGATCAGGCCGCGCTCTTTTCGGCGTCGTCGTCGTTGAGCAGTTCCTCGCGGGTGACCTTCTTCTCGGTCACGTTGGCGAGTTCGAGGATGAAGTCGACGACCTTGTCTTCATAAATCGGCGCACGAAGCTGGGCCAGCGCGTTGGCATTGTTACGATAGTAGTCCCAGACTTCCTTCTCGCGGCCCGGCATCGAGCGCGCGCGCTCGATCACCGCGCGGCTGACTTCGTCGTCGGTCACGGTGATCTTGTTCTTCTCGCCGATCTCCGACAGCACGAGGCCGAGGCGGACGCGGCGGTCGGCGATCTTCTGGTACTCTTCCTTGGCGGCTTCCTCGGTGGTGTTCTCGTCCGCGAAGGTCTTGGCGGAGGATTCCATCTCGGCCTTGATCGAGTTCCACATCAGGTTGAACTCTTCCTCGATCAGCGACGGTGGCGCCTCGAACTTGTGGCTGTCGTCGAGACGATCGAGCAGCGCGCGCTTGACGCGCTGGCGGGTCGCCCCGGCAAATTCAGCCACCAGGCGCTCGCGCGCGGCTTCCTTCAGCTTGTCGAGCGATTCCAGGCCCAGCGTCTTGGCGAACTCGTCGTTGATCTCGGTATCGCCGGGGGCTTCGATCAGGGTCGCCGTGGTTTCGAACTCGGCGGGCTGGCCGGCCAGCTTCTCGCTGGCGTAGTTCTTCGGGAAGGAAACCTTGAGCGTCCTGGTCTCGCCGACGCCCATGCCGATCAGCTGCTCTTCAAAGCCCGGGATGAACTGTCCGGTGCCGATCACGACCGGAATGCCCTCGCCCGTGCCGCCGTCGAACAATTCGCCGTTGATGCTGCCCTTGAAGCTGATGGTGACGCGATCGCCGCTCTCGGCCTTCGCACCGTCGGCCTTCGCGGCGTAGGGGCGATTCTGGTCGGCGATGCGCTTGATCGCATCGTCCACGTCGCTGTCGGCGACGTCGACCACCGGCTTCTCGACGGCGAAGGTCTTGAAATCGGCGAGCTGGATCGTCGGCACGACTTCGATCGCAACCGTGTAGGTCAGATCGGTCTTGCCGGCGAGCAGTTCCTCGACTTCCTTCTGCTCGGTCGGCATCGTGATCTTCGGCTCGGTCGCGAGGCGGAAGCCCCGATCGGTGAAGATCTGCGTGTTGGTGTCGCGGATGGTCTGGTCGATGGTCTCGGCCATCACGGAGCGGCCATAGACCTTCTTCAGATGGCTCACCGGCACCTTGCCGGGACGGAAGCCGTTCAGCTTCACCTTGTCCTTGAGGTCGACCAGCTTGGCATCCGCCTTGGCATCGATATCCGATGCGGGAATGCTGACCTTGAACTCGTGCTTCAATCCCTCGGCGAGGGTTTCGGTGACCTGCATGGTGTCAATCTTCTTCCGCTTGCGCCGGGCCAGATGGCCGCGGCAGTGTCAATCTTGTCAGCGCGTCGGCCTCGCAGCCTGCGCCGGTGGTTCGGCCGATCCCTCCTCCCGACGGGAAGACGGACCCTGCAGTATTCGTCATGCAAACGCTGTTAGCGCTTGGTGCGGGCGGAGGGACTCGAACCCCCACAACTTTCGTCACTGGAAC
>JAQSDT010000415.1 GCA_029946075.1 bacterium
GGCCCGCTTGCAGACATAGCGTCCGGCATCGGGTGTCACCTGCATCAGTCCGTAGGCCTGCGCCGGCGAGACCACGGCCGGATTGAACGCGCTTTCCTGCCGCGCGATCGAGTAGACGATGCTCGGTTCGACTTCAGGGCCGATCTGCTTGAACGACGGGATGCCAGTGACGGGATAGGCGTAGTGATCGAACGGCAGGCCGCGATTGAGCGCGGCCTTGCCGAGCAGCAGCATGCCGCGGGCGTCGCTGTAGCGCGCGGTCAACTCGCCGAGGCCGGCCACGGCTTCCGGATCGCCGTTCTCGCCCATGTCGCCGAAGATCGGGATCGCGAGCTCACGCTCGTCGAGCTCATAGAGCAATTGCACCGCGCGAACGATTTCCAGCCGCTCCGATCCGCGCCCGCGGGGAGCGGCGTTGAGTTCGAGCTGCGGCAGGCCGAGCTTGGCGCGGGCGAGCTGGCCGTAATAGCTGGTCGATTGTTCGGCGGCGCGGCCGTAGGCGGCACGGGCTTGCTGCGCCTGGCCGGCCGCTTCGGCGGCGCGGCCCTGCCAGTAACCGGCGCGGGCCAGTGCGGTCGGGTTGACGCTGCCGACGCCGATGCGGGCAAAATGCTGCGCGGCGACGGACGGATCTTTCAGGAATCGCAGCGCGATCCAGCCCGCGGTGAATTCCTGTTCGGTCTTGTAGATGTCGCGGGTGGGCAGCGCGGCATCGCGCGCAATCATGTAGGCGGAGCGGTGCTCGCCGACATCCAGCATCTTGCGCGCCAGCAGCCGCCGTTCGATCCACCATTCATTGAGATTGTGCAGGCGGCCGGGATCCTTCGGCGCGCTCAGCATCAGGTGCGCGGCCTCGCTGAATTTTTCCTCGCGGCGAAGCAGCTGAATCTTCGCGAACATATAGCCGGGGTCGCCATGCAATTCGCGCGGTACGGCATCGAGCAGCGATTTGAGATTCGAGGTCTTCTTGTTGGCCGCAATCCGCGCTTTCGCCAGCGCGACATGGCCGGAGCCCAGCCGCCTGGCCGCGCGCATGCCGCCGGCTTCCTGTTCGGTTCCGTAGAGCAGCGTATCCATCCGCGCCTTGTGGTCGCCGGCGTTCAGCAGCGCGCCGAACTGGTCGAGGACCGCGCTCTCGGTATCCTCCGACATGCCCTCGTTGCGCCAGGCCTCGCGCACCAGCCGTTCGGCATTGGCGCGGTCGCCGCGTCCGATCATCACCCTGGCGAGCGCGAGCTTGCCCTTGGCAGAGATCGGCGAGTCGTTTTCGAACCACGACCACACCGTGGCGTCGTCGCGCCGGTCGTCCCATAGCGCAGCTTCGATCCGGCGGCGCAGGAAGGTCTGTGACGGCCAGCTCGGATTGGACGAGATGAAGGTTCGATAGCGCTCGAACGAGACGTTGTTGTTGTCGCTGCGCAGGATCACCCATTCGGCAAGCTTGCGCGCGACTGGATCCGATATCGCGGCCTGCGCCTGCGTCGCATCGCCGGGCTTCTGCTTGCGGACGAGTTCGATGACGCTCTCCAGCGCATCCTTGTCGGCCTGCGAGGTCGAGGAGGTCGCGGCGACCGCGGCGGGCGTTACGTGCTTGCGCGCGGAAGGTGCGGCATGCTGACGGGTCGCGGGCGCCAGCACGGGCGCCGGTGCGGCGGGAACGGCTGCGGCAGTGCTGGCTGCGGGCGCAGACGGTAGCGCCGGCTTCGGGACGACGTTGCGCGCGATCGGGCGCGGCTTCGGCAGCGGAATTTTCGGCTTGGCCCACGCGCTTACCGGCGTGACGAGCAGGCTGACCGCCAGCATCAGGCTGGTGGCCAGTGCGGTCGATCGCAACGCGGCGGCGCGGGCGGAGCGGGTCACGGCTTTCCTTTGCGGCGGCGAATCATTCAATCGCGGATGCCCTAGGTCTATTTGACTGAAGATGTGGACAAAATGCTAAAAACGTCGCGGGCGGCGCTGTTTGCGCCATCACCACGGCAAAATCGCGGCTATTGGCCTTGAGGGGCAAGCGGTTACCGGCATCTGCCGAGAATGAGCGTCAGATCAAGGCGGTAGGGCCATGCGGCGCGGCCCTTTCACCTGACGGGCAGACCCGATATGAATTGAAATCCAGTTTTCGGTCGTGCCGCAGCTTTAGCGTTTGGAGGAAACCCATGGCAGCCAAGACGAAGTTCCAGGGATCGCTCACCGCCTTGGTCACGCCCTTCAAAAACGGCGCACTCGATGAGGCGGCCTTCCGCGGGCTCGTCAGCTGGCAGATCGAGCAGGGCTCGCACGGTCTGGTTCCCGTCGGCACGACGGGCGAGAGCCCGACGCTGAGCCATGCCGAGCATCACCGTGTGGTCGAGATGTGCATCGACGAGGCAAGGGGGCGCGTGCCCGTGATCGCCGGCGCGGGCTCGAACTCCACGCGCGAAGCCGTCGATCTGGCCGTCCATGCCGAGAAGGCCGGCGCCGATGCCGTGCTGGTGGTGACGCCGTACTACAACAAGCCGACCCAGGAAGGCATGTATCAGCACTTCAAGGCGGTGAACGACGCGATCGGCATTCCGATCATCATCTACAATATCCCGCCGCGCTCCGTCGTCGATATGTCCGTGGAAACCATGACCCGGCTGTTCGAGTTGAAGAACATCGCCGGCGTCAAGGACGCCACCGCCAATCTCGCCCGCGTTTCGCAGCAGCGCCATGCGATGGGACCGGATTTCATCCAGCTGTCCGGCGAGGATATGACGGCGCTGGCCTATATGGCGGCGGGCGGACATGGCTGCATTTCGGTGGTTGCCAACGTGGCGCCGAAGCTCTGCGCCGAGTTGATGTCGGCCGTCCTGCAGGGCGACTACGCGACCGGCCTGAAGCTTCAGGATCGGCTCACGCCGCTGCATGACGCCGTCTTCAAGGAACCCGGCCTCGCGGGAGCCAAGCATGGCCTCAAGCTGCTGGGGCGGCTGGAAGAAGAAGTGCGCCTGCCGCTGATGAACGTGACGCCTCCGACCGGCAAGGTGATCCGCGACGCCATGGTGCATGCGGGCCTGCTCAACTGAAACCAGCGCCGTTTCGCCCAAAGCAAGAGAAGGGGACCGCAACATGTTGAAGGAATTTCGCGAATTCGCGATGAAGGGCAATGTCGTCGACCTCGCCGTCGGCGTCATCATCGGCGCGGCCTTCGGCGCCATCGTGACGTCGCTGGTCGGCGACATCATCATGCCGATCATCGGATCGATCACCGGCGGCCTCGACTTCTCCAACTATTTCACCGGCCTGTCGAAGTCGGTGACCGCGACCAATCTGGCCGACGCCAAAAAGCAGGGCGCGGTATTGGCCTGGGGCAGCTTCCTGACGCTGACGTTGAACTTCCTGATCGTCGCCTTCGTGCTGTTCATGGTCATTCGCGCCATGAACAAGCTGAAGCGCAAGGACGAAGCCGCGCCGGCGGCGCCGCCGAAGCCGACCCGACAGGAAGAGCTGCTGACCGAGATCCGCGATCTCCTGAAGAAGGGCTGACGTGGCGGAGAAGAACGAGCGCCCGATCAAGGTCGTCGCCGAAAACCGCAAGGCCCGGTTCAACTACGCGATCGAGGACACCATCGAGACCGGCATTGCGCTGACCGGCACCGAGGTGAAGTCGATTCGTAACGGCAAGACCACGATTGCGGAATCCTATGCCGATACCAAGGACGGCGAGATCTGGCTGATCAACGCCAACATCCCCGAATATCTGCAGGCGAACCGCTTCAATCACGAGCCGAAGCGCCCGCGCAAATTGCTGTTGCACCGCAAGCAGATCAACAAGCTGATGGGCGCGGTCGATCGCGACGGCATGACGCTGATCCCGCT
>JAQSDT010000416.1 GCA_029946075.1 bacterium
GCGTTGTTCACCGAGCTTCGGCGGCTCGGAAACGTCGCCGGAGAGAACCTGACGGTCGAGCCGTTCGGCAGGGAGAAGAATACATCCGGTGCCGCCGCCCTGGTGGCCGAAGTGATCCGCAGCCAGCCTGATGTGGTCTACGTCGTGGGCTTCGGTGCGCTGCTGTTCAAGCGCGAAACCTCGACGATCCCGATCGTTGCCCTGACCGGCGATCCGGTCGCGCAAGGCCTGGTGCAGAGTCTCGCCCGGCCGGGCGGCAACATTACCGGCGTCAGTGTCGATACGGGCCCGTCGATTCACGTCAAGCGCATCTCGCTGCTACGGGAGGTCTTTCCGGCACTGTCGAAGCTGGCTTATGTCACGATACGTCCGCAGTGGGAGGTCATTCAGGGGCCTGCCGTGCGTGCCGCGTCCGAGACATCGGGCGTCCCGGTCACGAGCCTGCTGCTCGATGTGCCGACCAGCGAAGCCAGTTATCGTGCCGCCATCTCGGGAGCTTCGCAGGGCGGCGTCAACGCGATTATGGTCGGCGACGGGCCGGATGCGATGTCGAACCGGGGCTTGATTACCGAATTGATCGAACAGGCCCGCTTGCCGGCGATGCATCCGTTTCGCGAATTCGTCGAGATCGGCGGATTGATGGCCTACTCCTTCGATCTCGTGGAGCTCAACAAGCGGGTCGCCAACAACATTGATGCGATCCTGCGCGGGGCCAATCCCGGCGAGATTCCCTACTACCAGACTTCCAAATTCGAATTGTCGATCAACCTCAAGACGGCGAAGTCGCTGGGATTGACGGTGCCGACGACGATGCTGGCCAGTGCCGATGCGGTGATCGAATAAGAGTGCGTGGCAGCTTGCTGCCGCGCCTGCTATTCGGCTGCCGTCAGCGCGTGAACCGAAAACATCCGGTCCTCATCGGTCCAGGATTCCCGCACCGACCAGCCGGAATTGTGCGCCAGCGTGGTGAATCGCTCCAGGCTGTATTTGTAGCTCGACTCGGTGTGGATGCTTTCGCCGGGGCGGAACGAAAAATTCCGCCCGAGGATGCGCACCGACTGCGCCTTCTTGGCGATCAGGTGCATCTCGATGCGGTGGCGCTCGCGGTTGTAGACCGAGCGATGCATGAACGACGAGACGTCGAAATTGGCGCCGAGCTCGCGGTTGATGCGGACCAGCACGTTGAGATTGAAGCGCGCGGTGACGCCGGCGGCATCGTTATAGGCGTCGTACAGCACGCGCTCGTTCTTTTCGAGATCGACGCCGATGATCATCTGCGCGCCTTCGCCGAGGATCTCGCGTGCGCTGCGCAGGAAGGCGCGGGCCTCGTGCGGTTCGAAATTGCCGAGCGTCGATCCCGGGAAGAAGCCGACCTTCGGCATACCCTCGATTGCGTCCGGCAGCGCAAACGGCGCGGTGAAGTCGGCGGCGACGGGATAGGTCGCAAGGTCCGGAAAATCCCTGCGCAGGCCGGCGGCCTGCGCGTTGAGGAATTCACCGGATATATCGACCGGCACATACGCGCCGAACTCGCAGCGTTCCAGCAGCAGGCGGACCTTGGTGGTCGCGCCGGCGCCGAATTCCACCAGCGCGGCGCCCTTGGGGATCAGCGCCGCGATTTCGTCGCCGCGGCTGCGCAGGATGCCGAGCTCGGTGCGGGTCGGATAATATTCGGGGAGTACCGTGATCTGCTCGAACAGCTCCGAGCCTGCCGCGTCGTAGAAATATTTCGGCGACAGGCGCTTCGGAAATTGCGAGAGGTCGCCGACCACGTCGCTTGCAAACACGGTCGTCGGTTCGTCGAATTGCTGTGTCTGGGCCAAGGCCGGGGCATGCACATTCATTGATACTCTCCTGAACGCGCTTTCCGGCGCGCTTCGATGAAACGAATTTCAGACGTAATCGGCGAGGCGCAGCCCCGTGAATTGCCAGCGGTGGTGCGGGTAAAAGAAGTTGCGATAGGTGATACGGCTGTGACCTGCCGGGGTTGCAAGCGAGGAGCCGCGCAGCACCAGCTGGTTGACCATGAACTTGCCGTTGTATTCGCCGAGTGCGCCCTCGATGGCGCGGTAGCCGGGGTAGGGCGAGTAGGAGCTGCGGGTCCATTGCCAGACGATGCCGAAGGCGTCGTTGAGTTGGCCGGCGCGGGCGGCGACTTCCCATTCCATCTCGGTCGGCAGATGCTTGCCGGCCCAGCGCGCGAACGCGTCGGCCTCGTAATAGCTGACATGGCTGACGGGGGCTGCGGGATCGACCGGCTGTAAGCCGCCCAGCGTCATGATCCGCCATTCGCCGTCGATCTCGCGCCAATGGCCCGGCGCCTGCCAGCCCTCACTATTGGCGGCGGCAAACCCGTCCATCAGCCACAGCGTTGCCGTGCCATAGCCGCCGTCCTTCATGAAGGCGAGCCATTCGCCGTTGGTCACGAGGTTGCGGGCGAGACGTACCGGGCCGACGAGGGCGCGATGGGCGGGCTTTTCATTGTCGAAATGGAAGCTGTCGTCGGTGTGGCCGACGGTATGGATACCCTCGTTGAGGGCGATCCATTCCTCGCCGGCGCCCCGCGATGCCGGGAAGCACCATGACGGATCATAGGCCGGCGGAATCGGGTTCTGCGCAAAGGCGTGCAGGATGTCGGTGAGCATCAACTCCTGATGTTGCTGCTCGTGGTTGAGGCCAACCTCGACCAGCGGAACGAGTTTCTCGAGGCGGTCCGTGTCGGTACTCTCGAAGAACCTGACCACGGCGGCATCGACGTGGCGCCGATAGGCGGTGACCTCGTCGGCGCCGGGGCGGGTCAGATGGCCGCGCTGGTGGCGGGCATGCCGGGGGCCGGCGCTGACGTAATAGGAATTGAACAGGAAGGCATAATCGGGGTGGAAGGGCCGGTAGCCCTCACTGTGCTCGCCGAGCAGGAATTGCTCGAAAAACCAGGTGGTATGGGCGCGGTGCCATTTGGCCGGGCTGGCATCCGGCATCGACTGGATCAGCTGGTCCTCGGGGCTCAAGGGTGCCGCCCGCCGCTCGGTCTCGCCGCGGACGGCCAGATAGGCCTCCACCAGCTTTTGGGCCAGCGTCCCGGAATCGGAGAAAAGTGACGGGGCAGGGGTGGTCAGGACGGCTGCGGAAGAAACTGATTTCGTCACTGGAATCTCCGGTCAGGGGAGAGAACGATAGTCTGGCAAACTGGTTCCTGGCGGACAGTCCGTCCTAGATAGGGGTTCCTGCCGGGGATAAAAGCCTTCTGCCGCTATGATATTGATGTCATCAGACTATGGGGCGATCCACCCCCGGGCCCGCGGCCGCCCCCGCGCATGCCAGCTCCCCGCCATTTTACTTTGGATGCCCAACGGTTTGCGCTACATATATGGCCAGTATCGGGTTAGACGGGATTGAGCCGGCCCGTAAGGCAAAGCCGAGAGGGGCCGAGCGCGCCCCAAAAGGAAGCGAATATGAGCATCGAGCAATTCATCGACAACGAAGTGAAGTCGAACGACGTCGTGCTGTTCATGAAGGGTACGCCGCAGTTTCCGCAGTGCGGTTTCTCCGGTCAGGTGGTCCAGATCCTCGACCACGTCGGCGTCGGCTACAAGGGCCTGAATGTTCTTGAATCCGCCGATCTGCGCAACGGCATCAAGACCTATTCGAACTGGCCGACCATTCCGCAGCTCTACGTCAAGGGCGAGTTCGTCGGCGGCTGCGACATCATCCGCGAGATGTTCCAGGCCGGCGAATTGCAGCAGCTGTTCGCCGACAAGGGCGTCACCGTCAGCGCGGCGGCCTCGGCCTGAGCCAGGCAGCGCGCCGGATCGGCAAGGCGCGGCTGGAAGTC
>JAQSDT010000417.1 GCA_029946075.1 bacterium
TACAATTTCGTGGCGCAGGCGTTTGCGCTGGACGGTGCACGCTCGGTGCTTGCGCTGGAAGCGACGCGGCCGGCGGGCGCGAAGACGCTGTCCAACATCCGCTGGAACTACGGCCATCAGACCATCCCGCGGCACCTGCGCGACGTCTTCGTCACCGAATACGGCGTTGCCGACGTCAGGGGCAAATCGGACGCCGAGACCATCGCGGCGATGCTGCAGATTGCGGATTCGCGCTTCCAGGATGAACTGGCCAAGACCGCCAAAGACGCCGGCAAGCTCCCGAAGAATTTCGAAATTCCGCGCGGCTTCCGCGAGAATTATCCGGAGCGGATCGCAGATGCCTTGAAGCCTGCGCGCGAAGCCGGGCTGCTGCCGATGTTTCCGTTCGGCAGCGATTTCACCGAAGTCGAGCAGCGTCTGATCCCGGCGCTGCAGTTGCTGCGGGAGATCCAGCGGACGCCGCTCAAGCTGCCGGGGTTGCTGTGGCAGGGCATGACGCAGCCGCCGGATGCGGCTGCCCTCGAAGCCTTGGCTCGGCTCGGGCTCGATCGCCCGGCGAATTTGACCGAGCGTGCCTATCGCGCGCTGGTCAATGCAGCGCTGGCAAGGAGTGGAATTCGATAGCTCCACCGTCATTGCGAGGAGCGGAGCGACGAAGCAATCCACATTTCCCGCGCGGACGGATGGATTGCTTCGCGGAGCCTGTCGTCGGGCGGCGCTTCGCGCCGACCCGTTGGCTCGCAATGACAGAAATTATCGGTTCTTGTTCACCGGCTTGCGCTTCTCGATGAACGCCGCCATGCCTTCGGAGCGGTCTTCCAGCGCAAACGTCGAGTGGAACAGATTGCGCTCGACGTTCATGCCTTCCGACAGCGGCGTTTCGAACGCGCGGTTGATGGCTTCCTTGGCCATCACGGCCGCGGGGCGCGACATCGCGGCGATCTTTTCCGCCGCCGCCAGCGCCTCTTCCATCAGCTTGTCGACGGGAACGATGCGGCTGACGAGGCCGGAGCGTTCGGCCTCGGCCGCATCCATCATGCGACCGGTGAGGCAGAGATCCATCGCCTTGGATTTGCCGATCGCCCGCGTCAGCCGCTGGGTGCCGCCGATGCCGGGAATGGTGCCGAGCGTAATTTCAGGCTGGCCGAACTTGGCGGTCTCGGAGGCGATGATGAAGTCGCACATCATGGCGAGTTCGCAGCCGCCGCCGAGCGCGTAGCCGCTGACGGCTGCGATCGTCGGCTTGCGGCAGGTGGCGACGCGGTCGCCGCCGATGGCGGCAAAGTCGCTGGAGAACATGTCGATGAAGGTCTTCGGCTGCATTTCCTTGATGTCGGCGCCGGCGGCGAACGCCTTTTCGCTGCCGGTGAGCAGGATGCAGCCGATCTTGTCGTCGGCCTCGAGGTCGTCGACCGCCGCCGCGATCTCGCGAAACACGCCGAACGACAGCGCGTTGAGCATTTTCGGCCGATTCAGCGTAATGACGCCGACCGCGCCCTTGCTCTCGACAATGATGTATTCGAACGTCGCCATGATCCACCCCGGGGTATCGATTTCGCGGGCAATGTGCCTGCTGCCGGGGTGGGCTTCAAGTGGGTGAGACGCCGCTTCTCAGGCCATGAACATGCGGGCTGCGGACGCCATCGTCAGCAAGGCGCCGAGGGCGATGAAGATCTTGCCGATCAGCGAGGTCCGATCCCAGCCGCCGCTGTCGTTGCTGGCGGCGAGTACCGGCGCTGCGGCCTGAACGGCGCGGACAGGGGCCATTGCGACCGTCTGCTTTGAAGATGTTTCCTGCAGCGTGCGATCGACGTCGTTGAGCTGGTCGGAGACAACCCCGCCGCGCTCGGCTTGCGCCTCGTCGGGCTTCTCTGCCGATGCCAGCAGGATCGTGCCGGCCTTTGCCGTCATCGCTTCCGACATCGCCTGTGCGCTGTCGGGGGCGCCATCGCCAGGCATCATCCGCGCATTGGCATTGGCGACCGCTTCGGGGATCGCCTGCGGGCTGGCGCCGGCTACTGCCTTTTCCGCGGGCTTGCCGGTCGCGGCAGGCCGGGCGGCCACGCGGCTGGATTTACGGGTGCTGTAGCGCTTCTTCAGGTAACGCTGCCCTTGCCGGACAATTTTTCCCGACGTCGCGCGCTCCGATTTCGATGCGGTCGCGCCATCTTCGCCGGCGGTTTTCGCGGATAAAGGTGCTGCGAGCCCCACCAACAATCCTGCCGTCAGGATCAACGCCGCGCCCACGCTGGCTTTGACTGTCATGTGGAATCTCCCCATTGGCCCGCCGCCCAGGCGCGAAATGAGACCCCGCTGCGTGTCCTCAGCACGGCGGAAAAGGGGATTCTTCTGGCAACACCGGGCGAAAACTGGGCAATGGCGGTTATGCCGCCAGGTGTGTCGGTGGCGGGGTGCGAGGTTCCGCAATCGATGGTATGAGCCTGCCGTCCGGCGGCGGGCTGCACCGCGATTCCCGGACGGGTGGCCTTGGGGCATCGGGAACGGTGATCACGAATTCGTGATCGAGAGATCCTGATGTAACAAATTGAAAGATAGACCGAATTGCAGAGTAGGAGCGCGTGTGCGCGAACGGGATGACGAATGGACCGGCCTGATGCGGTCGGCCATCGCAGGCGACAGTACGGCGTATCATCGCCTGCTCAAAGCCGTCACGCCGGTGCTCCGGGCCGCGGCGCGCCGCGGTCTGGCGCGTGCAGGGCAAGCAGTCGATCAATCCGAGGACATCGTGCAGGACATTTTGCTGGCGGTCCATCTGAAGCGGCACACCTGGGACGCCGGCGCCCCGTTTGCCCCGTGGCTGTTCGCGATTGCCCGCAACAAGCTGATCGACGCGTTGCGCCGCCGCGGTCGGCGCGTCTTCGTCGATATCGCCGACTTCGCCGAAGTGCTGCCGGGCGAAACGCCGGCGGAGACGGCGTCGGCCAGCGAGGTCGCAGCCCATTTGCAGGCGCTGCCGGCGCGGCAGCGCGACGTGCTGCAGTCGATCGCGGTCGACAGCGCCTCGATCAAGGATACGGCCGCGAAATATTCGATGAGCGAGGGGGCGGTGCGGGTGGCGCTGCATCGGGGCCTCGCCAGCCTGACCGCCAAGCTACGGGAATAGTGCGATGGATACCGATCAGCTCATTCGAACGCTAGCGGCCGACAACACGCATCGTGCGCGCCCGGTGGGCTTTGCGCTGATGCTGGCGCTGCTTGCCGCCGCACCGGTCTCGCTGCTGATGTTCTTCACCGAACTCGGCATCCGCCCGGACGTGATGACGGCGATGCGCAATCCGTTCTTCGACCTGAAATTCGCGGTGACGCTGGCGCTGGCGATCTCGGCGATTGCCGTCAGCCTGCATCTGTCGCGGCCGGAAGCCTCGCTGCGCGGCTTCGGCTGGTGGCTGCTGTTGCCGGCCGGCATTTTGACCGCAGGTATCGGCGGCGAAATGATGATGCCGCAGCGGATGCCGATGATGACGCGGCTGGTCGGCCGCAATTCGATGATCTGCATGACGGCAATCCCGCTGCTGTCGCTGCCGATCCTGGCGGGTGCGCTGGTCGGGCTGCGCCACGGTGCCCCGGCGCGTCCGGCGGTTGCGGGCGCCGTCGCCGGCCTGCTGTCGGCGGGAGTGGCGGGGACGCTCTATGCGTCGCATTGCACGGACGATTCACCGCTGTTCGTCGCGACCTGGTACACGGTCGCGACCGCGCTGGTGATGGCGATCGGTGCACTCGCCGGGGCGAAGGTGCTGAAATACTGAAAAGGCGCCCAATCGTAGATGGGGTAACGGGCCGACCGATTTAGCCGCCCGCTCGCTACGGCGC
>JAQSDT010000418.1 GCA_029946075.1 bacterium
ACCGCCGCCACCCGCGCCGCCGCGCACCGCGGCGACGACGGGCGCGTCGATGCTTGTCAGTCGTTCGATCGCCAGATGAAAGCTGTCGATCATGCGGCGCAGCCGGTTCGGCAATTGCTCGCGCGCGGTGCCGGCGAACAGGCCGAGATCGCCGCCAACCGTAAAATTCGCGCCGTTGCCGGCAATGAGGACGGCGCGGACGTCCGTCCGTTCGGCAATCTGGGTAGCCGCCTCGGCAAGATCGGCGGCCATGCGCTCGTCGATCGCATTGCCCTTGTCCGGCCGGTTCAGGCGCAGCGTGGCGAGCCCGCCGCTGACATCGAGCAGCACGGTTCGCAGCGGCCCGGCCGCGTCGTGCCAGCGCGCAGTGTCGGTGAATTGCTCGAGCGACTTGATGCGCCCCGCTTCGATCGCGATCAGATGGACGAACGCCGCATCCAGCGTGGCGCCGCCTTGCTTGCCGCGGCCCCGATAGCGACCCTTCACCAGCAGGCGGCCGTCGGCGAGATCCAGAAATTCCTTCGGCTCGGCGCGGGCTTCAAAGTGCCGCGCGATCGCGCCCCAGCCGTTGCGGCGCATCGCGACCGGGCTGTCGTGGTCGCCGCCGATCCCGAACGGCATGCCTTCGGCGGTGCGGCCGGTAAATTCGGGATGCAGCAGCGTATCGAGTTGCTCGCGATTGCCGGCGGCGAGGGCGGCGTAGAGCGCACGGGCGAGCTCGGTGGGGCTGCGGCTTTCCATCCCAAAACTCCCTTCAAACCCGTTGTTCTCAACGGTGTTTCGGCCGGCGGGCGACGTGAAGTGGAAAATCCGCTTGAAGCCGCCAAACGCCGGTGTTATTATTCGAACGGTCAGTCGGATTATTTTTAGCCGAAGCTGCAGGGTTCCGCAAGAGAGCCCGTTCCGGCCGAGAAAGTCCGGCCACGAAAAACGATGGGAGAAGCAGCGATGAACGTCGTGCCGCGCGCGTCGCAGTGGGGCGAATTGATCCGGCCGGACCGGGTCCACGGCTCGCTTTACAGCGATCCCGCGATCTTCGAAGCCGAGCTGCAGAACATCTGGTACCGCACCTGGGTTTATGTCGGGCACGAGAGCGAGGTGCCGAACGCCAACGACTACGTCGTCAAGTCGATCGGCCCGCAATCCGTCATCATGACCCGAGACGAGCAGGGCAAGGTCAATCTGCTGCTCAACCGGTGCTCGCATCGCGGCAACCAGGTCTGCTCCTACGACAAGGGTAACGCGCGCTCTTTCACGTGCCCGTTCCATTCCTGGACCTTCGCCAATGACGGTCGCCTGGTCGGCTATGCCTTCCCCGACGGCTATGAAGGCCAGGACAAGTCGAAGCTGGCGCTCGGCCGCGTGACGCGGGTGCAATCCTATCGCGGTTTCGTGTTCGGCTCGTTCGCGGCCGAAGGCCCGACACTGGAAGAGCATCTCGGCGGCGCGGCGGAGACCATCGATCGCCTCGTTCGCTTCTCGCCGGAAGGCGAGGTCGAGATCACCGCGGGCTTCCTCAAGCACCGCGTCAAGGCGAACTGGAAGTTCATCCTGGAGAACGAGTGCGACGGCTATCACCCGGCCTTCGTGCATTCCTCGATCTTCGGCGTCGCCGACAGCGCGATCGGAAAGCTTTATGGCGGCGCCTCCACAGCGGTGACCCGCGACTACGGCAACGGCCATACCGAGATCGATCTGCGGCCCGAGTTCCGCAAGCGCGACGCTCCGATGAGCTGGTTCGGCACCACCGAAGCCCGGCTGCCGGATTACACGGCGCGGATGAAGGCGGCCTATGGCGACCAGACCGCGCGCGAGATCATGATCGACGGCTCGCCGCATGTGATGATCTTCCCGAACCTGTTCATTGCCGAAATCCAGATGTTCGTGATCCAGCCGCTTGCGGTCGACGACAGCGTGCAGCACGTCACGGCGCTGCAGTTCAAGGGCGCGCCCGACATGAACCGCCGCCTGCGTCAGCAGACCATGGGCTCGGTCGGCCCGGCCGGCCTGTTGCTGGCCGACGATTCCGAAATGTACGAGCGCTGCCATCGCGGCGTGCTGGCGCGCAACCCCGAATGGATTTTTCTCGGCCGGGGTGAGAAGCGCGAGCGGCGCGACGATCTCGGCTTCAAGGTCGGCCATGTCACCGACGAAATACCCTCGCGCGGCATCTGGAGTCATTACCGCCGCCTGATGGAGGCGGTGTGATGCTGTCGCGGGAGAGCAGCGCCACGTTGATATCAGCCGTCACCGCCTTCATTTACAAGGAGGCGCGGCTGCAGGACGAGCACGCCTATGAGGCCTGGGAGGCGCTCTGGACCGATGATGGCATCTACTGGGTGCCGGCGAATGGCGACAATATCGATCCCGAGAAGGAGATGTCGATCATCTACGACAACCGTTCGCGGATTTCGCTGCGCATCAAGCAGCTATTGACCGGCAAGCGCCACACCCAGACGCCGCAATCGCGGCTGCGGCGGCTCGTCTCCAACGTCGAATTGATGGGCGAACAGCCGGGCGGCGATATCTCGGTCGCCAGCAACAGCCTTGTGTTTGAGTCCAGCCTTCGCGACGATACCATCTGGGCCGCCCGCAATGAGTATCGCCTGCGCCATGTCGATGGCGAGTTGCGCATGGCCTACAAGAAGGTGAACCTGGTCAACAACGAGAAAGCGCTGTTTACGCTCTCGTTCCTGATCTAGCCTGTTAAGGCAGAAAGCTTGCGATGATTGACAAGGGTCCCGTTCTGCTCGACATCGCCGACGGCATCGCGCGGCTGCGCCTCAACCGCCCCGATGCGGCCAACGGCATGAGCGCCGAGCTGCTGAGCGCGCTGTGCGACGCCATCATGGTTTGCCACGGCCAGCCGGATTTACGTGTGCTGCTGCTGAGCGGCGAGGGGATGAATTTCTGCGCGGGCGGCGACGTCAGAGCCTTCGCTTCCAAGGGCGAGAAACTGCCTGATTATATCAGACAAGCCACGGCCTATCTGCAGAACGCGGTGACGGGCTTGCTGCGGCTGGAGGCGCCCGTGATCACATCCGTGCAGGGCTTTGCCGCCGGCGGCGGCGGCTTCGGCCTCGTCTGCGCGTCCGATATCGTCATCGCCGGCGAGTCCGCAAAATTCCTGGCAGGGGCCACGCGCGTCGCGATGGCGCCGGACGCCGGCGTTTCCGTCACGCTGTCGCGGCTGGTCGGCCTGCGCAAGGCGATGTCGATCCTTCTCACCAATCCGGTGATCTCGGCGCCGGAGGCGCTGGCCATGGGCATCGTCACCAAAATGGTGCCTGACGCCGAGCTTGCCGAGGCGTCGCTCGCAATGGCGCGTGAGCTCGCGGCCGGTGCGCCGAAGGCGCTGGCTGCGACCAAGCGGCTGGTATGGGCGGGGACCGGCACCAGCATCGAGCAATGCCTGTCGGAAGAAGCGCGCACCGTGTCCGAACTGTCCGGGATGGCCGACGCACGGGAAGGGCTCGCAGCCGTGATCGAGCGTCGCAAGCCCGTCTTTACAGGACGCTGACAGGTGGCGACCGCTGCCCCGCGCGCATTCGGACGGCTCGATGGCCGACGCGCCTTCGTCACCGGCGGTGCAAAGGGCATTGGTGCGGCGATCGTGAAAAGCTTTGCCGAGGCCGGCGCGCAGGTCGTGATCGGCGATCTCGATATTGCGGCGGCGTCGGATCTCGCCAGTCAGGTCGGCGCGGCGGCCGCGCGCGTCGATGTCGGCGACACCGCAATGGTGCAGGCGATCCTGTCGCAGCACGGGCCGTTCGATATCCTCGTCAACAATGCCGGCGTGGACCAGCACGCGTTCTTCACCGACACGGCCCC
>JAQSDT010000419.1 GCA_029946075.1 bacterium
TGGTGCAGCCGACGCCGTAGGCGGCTTCCTTCAGCACCGGCGGCACCGTCTTGAAGACGTCGACCGAGATCGAGGTGATGAAGGGCAGCACCATGATGGCGAGGATCAGCGCGGCGTTGAACAGGCTGAGATAGGACGGGGGGCCGGCGAAGATCGCGCCCAGCACGGGAACGCCGTCGAAGATGCCGATCATGAACGGCTGGAACGTGTTGGCCAGAAACGGCCCGAGCACGAAGAAGCCCCACATGCCGTAGATGATCGAGGGAATGCCGGCGAGCAGTTCGACCGCGAGCCCGATGGGCCGGCGCAGCCAGAGCGGACAGATTTCGGTGAGGAAGATCGCAATGCCGATGCCGACCGGGATCGCGATCATCATCGCGATGACCGACGTGACCAGCGTGCCGTAGATCGGGCCGAGCGCGCCGAGCACCGGCGGATCCGCCGATGGCGCCCAGCGCTGCGTCCACAGGAAGGCGAGGCCGTATTCGCGGATCGCGGGCCAGGCGCCGACGATCAGCGAGAGAATGATGCCGCCGAGAATCAGGAGCACCGAAATCGCGCAGGCGCGGGTGATCCAGTAGAACGTGACGTCGCCGAACTTGAAGGCGCTGAGTGCCCGCGCACGATCGTAAGGTCCGGCAGCGTCCATCACGTCGCGCTCAACCGCCATATCTGCCACGCCAATCCCCTGTACTTATACCCCGACCGGACGGTGTCCGTCGCGCGGCTTTTGCCGTCGCGCAGTGTTCTTGCCTCTCGCTGGGAGAGGAAGTTTCCAACCCGGCGCACCGGGTTGGATAATTTTCGTTGCGGAACGTGAGCGAAATCAGCTCTTGATCTCGGAGCTCCAGGTCTTCTCGATCAGCTTGACCACCGGTTCCGGCATCGGGATGTAGTCGAGCTCCTCGGCCATCTTGCCGCCCTTCTCGAACGACCATTTGAAGAACTTGATGGCTTCCTGGGCGGCCGCCTTGTCGGTGGAGGCCTTGTGCATCAGGATGAAGGTCGCCGCGGTGATCGGCCACGACGCATCGCCGGGCTGGTCGGTGAGGATCACGTAATAGCCGGGCGCCTTGGCCCAGTCGGCGTTGGCAGCGGCGGCCTGGAAGCTCTCCATGGTCGGCTGCACGGTCTTGCCGACCTTGTTGATCAAGCCGGTGTGGGTCAGCTTGTTCTGCTTGGCGTAGGCGTATTCGACGTAACCGATCGCATTCTTCGTCTGGCTGATGTTGCCGGCAACGCCTTCATTGCCCTTGGCGCCGACGCCGACCGGCCATTCGACCGCGGTGCCGGTACCGACCTTGGTCTTCCACTCGGCATTGGCCTTGGAGAGATAGTCGGTGAAGTTGAAGGTGGTGCCCGAACCGTCGGAGCGGCGGACCACGGTGATGGCGTCGGTCGGCAGCTTCAGCTTCGGATTGAGCTTGGCGATCGCGGCATCGTCCCACTTCTTGATCTTGCCGAGATAGATGTCGCCGAGCACTTCGCCCGACAGCACCAGTTCACCCGGCTTGATGCCTTCGAGGTTCACGACCGGCACGATCGCGCCCATCACCATCGGCCACTGGATCAGGCCGTCCTTTTCGAGTTGTTCGGCCTTGAGCGGCGCGTCGGTGGCGCCGAAGGTCACGGTCTTGGCCTGGATCTGCTTGATGCCGGCGCCGGAACCGATCGACTGGTAGTTCAGGCCGTTGCCGGTCTCTTTCTTGTAGGCATCGGCCCACTTCGAATAGATCGGGAACGGGAAGGTCGCGCCCGCGCCGGTGATGTCGGCAGCGAAAGCGGACGTCGATGCGGCGACCAGGCCGGCAGCAACGATTGCCTTGACGAAATTCATGGTTGGTCTCCATTGGTGAGCGAAGCGCCGGTGCGCCCGATAGCGCTCACACCACCCGTTTAGGTGCGGTCGATGCTGCTTTTACGAAGGTTCGATGACAGCTGGATGACAAGCACAAGCGATTGAAATCGCTTGAATTTATGTCGCCGCCGGAGCCTGCGCCTGGGGAAAACAGGCGGTGAAGGTCGCCCCGTTTTTGGGCACGCTTTCGATCAGCAAACGGCCGCGATGGCGGTTAAGAATATGCTTCACCAGCGATAATCCGAGCCCGGTGCCGCCCTGCGCGCGGCTGTCGCCGACGTCGACCCGGTAGAAGCGCTCGGTCAGCCGCGGCAGATGTTCGGGCGCGATGCCGGGGCCGAAATCGCGGACCATGACGCGCACTTCCGGCGCGCCTTCGCCCGAATTGACCTCGGCCAGCGAGACGATCACCCGGCCGCCGGAAGCGCCGTATTTGAGCGCGTTCTCGATCAGGTTTTCGAACAGCCGCAGCAGTTCCTCGCGGTCACCTGCGATCGTCACCGGCGTATCCGGCAGTTCGATCTCGATGGCGACCTGGCGTTCGCCGGCCAGCGGCTCCAGCCCGTCGGCGACCTGGCGAATGATCGGCACGATATCGACGGAAGCGTCGGGGCGGACATGGGCCGACAATTCGACCCGCGACAGCGACAGCAAATCGTCGATCAGCCGCGCCATCCGCGTCGCCTGCGCGTGCATGATGCCGAGGAAACGCTCGCGCGCCTTGGTGTCGTCCCTGGCGGGGCCCTGCAGCGTGTCGATGAAGCCCGACAGCGCGGCGAGCGGGGTGCGCAATTCATGGCTGGCATTGGCGACGAAATCGGCGCGCATTTCCTCGACCCGCCGCAGCGGCGTCTGGTCGTGGAACGTGAGCAGCATGCATTTCTCGGTGCCGCCGAACAGCGTCGGCACCGGCACCGGCGTGATCGTCAGTTCCATCCAGCGATCGACCGGCACCTGGTCGAGATAGGTCGTGCGCCGCGGCTCGGAGGTGGCGATGGCTTCACGCAGCGCGGTGATGATTTCGGGCGAGCGCAGCGCAAATTGCGCCAGTTCGTTCTTGCGCAGCGCCGGGGCAAGCCGCGACGCCGCCGCGTTGAGATGCAGGACGCGGCCGGCGCGGTCGAGCAGGATGGCGGGATCGGGCATGCCGGCGACCACGGCGCTGACGGCGACGGATTCGACCGGGCTGACGGCGCGGATATCCTCGCGCGAACTGCCGACGTCATGCAGGCGCCACGGCACCAGTGCAGCCGCCGCGATGCAGATGAAGACCGCAACCGCGCGCGCCAGCGACAGGTCGGCGAGGAGAACGAGCGCGCTCAGCGCCAGCCCCGCGGCGAGCAGGATAATGGCCGAGTGCCGCAGCCGGTCCGGCCACGGGGTGAAGATCGAGGAAGAGGATGAATCGTCTATCGCCATCGCGCCGGCTCTTTCCTTCAGCGTTGCTGGCCGTTTCGCGCGAACCGGTATCACTTCGCTCGAAAACGCTTCAGGCCCCGCCGTCCCTGCGTTCGCGGACGAGCACCGCTTCTCCCCTCGGCTCGGCGTCCTTGCCGGGTGCCCGTTGCAGCAGGCGTTTCGACCGCGCGCTGAGGATAATCTCCCGAAGCGTCAGCAAGATTACAGAAATGACGAAGGGCGCAATATAATACAGTACCCGGAACAGCAGCATGCCGGCGAGCAGATCCTCGCGGTCCATCTGCCAGAGGCCGACCAGCATGGCGGCGTCGAACACGCCGAGCCCGCCGGGCGAATGGCTGGCAAAGCCGAGCAGTGTGGCCGAAACGAAGATGACGGCGACGACGACAAATCCGACATGCGGCTCGTCCGGCGTCAGCACATACATCGCCAGCGCGCAGAAGCCGAGATCGACGATGCCGATGGCGATCTGCAGCAGCGTCAGCGGACCGCCCGGCAGCGTGACGGTCCACGGCCCGCGGCCGACGCCGCGCGGCGCAATCCAGACCCAGAT
>JAQSDT010000420.1 GCA_029946075.1 bacterium
GGCGCGGCCTATCTCGGCCTGCAGGCGCCGATGCTGTTCCTGAAGAACGCCATCAGCAAGCGCCAGCTTTCGATCAAGCGCGCCTTCCCCGATGCGCTCGACCTGCTGCTGATCTGTATCGAATCCGGCATGTCGGTCGAAGTCGCCTTCCGCAAGGTTTCCACCGAGATCGCGGGGCAGTCGATCGCGCTGTCGGAGGAATTCGCGCTGACCACGGCCGAATTGTCCTATCTGCAGGACCGCAAGAACGCCTACGAGAACCTCGCCAAGCGCACTGGCCTCGAAGGCGTCAAGTCGGTCTGTCTGGCGCTGATGCAGTCGGAGCGCTACGGCACGCCGCTCGGCCAGAGCCTGCGCGTAATGGCCCAGGAAAACCGCGACATGCGGATGAACGAGGCCGAGAAAAAGGCAGCCGCCTTGCCGCCGAAGCTCACGGTGCCGATGATCCTGTTCTTCCTGCCGTGCCTGTTCATCGTCATTCTCGGACCGACCTACATCAAGATCCAGATGATGCCGTGAGCGTTTCGGCGCAGCTAACGCTGCGCCAGGCTTCGTCGATCCAAAATTTTCAAATCAAAGAAGTTTAGTCAGGCCGGTTGAGGGCGGCGACCGGGACGGCCGACTTGCCGCCGGGCGGTCGCGAATGGTCCTTGTCCTTGCGGCTGAGCATTTCCCGGAGGTAAGCGACGTTGGCCGTCGCCTCGTCGGAGGGCAGATCGCCCTTGGCGATGGTCTCGGCTTCGGCGAAGCGGCCCTGCAATCCCACCACCAGCGCAAGATTTTGGCGAACGCGGCCATCGGCGCGGGGATTGCCGAAGGCGCGGCGCAGCGTTTCCTCGGCTTGCGGCAATTCCCGCGTCAGCATGTAGGAGAGGCCGAGATTGGAGAGCACCGAGGGCTCTTCCGGCATGATCTTCAGCGCGCTCGCATAGTAGCGCCGCGCGTCGTCGTGCTTGCCCATCTTGTCGAGCGTGGTGCCCTGCACCGAAAGAATGCGCCAGTCCGGATTGGCCGGCGTGTGCGAGCGGCTCAGCACGTCGAAGGCGGCCTGCGAATTGCCGTTGTCGGCGAGCGCGCGGCCATAGGCGGCGAGCATCGCCTTGTTGCCGGGATGGGCGATGGTGGCCTGCTCGAGCACGGCGGCGGCCTGCGAGCGCTGGCCGGTCGCGCGGAGCGCCTGACCGTAGCCCAGCGCCGCCTCGGCGTCCTTGGGATTGGCACGGTAGCGCTCGCCGTAGACTTCCACGGCGCGGCGCGGGTCGTCGGGAGCAGCCGCCACCTGGGATTTCGAAGAGGAGGAGGTAGTGAGCGCGCCGGTCACGTCGGACATGGTCTGGCAGCCGCCAAGGCCTGCGGCAAGGATCGCCGTCATTGCCGCGGAGGTCAGGAACCGGGCGAGCGCCCGGGCATGGCTGGACTGTGGACGCATGGCACATCAACTCACTGATATCGGTTGGAGCCGAACGCGCCAGCAATAGACTGTTAACCCTAACAGCCGGTTAATTCGTCGTGCTATGTCATCGGCCCGACTCTGCCCCTTCCCGCGAGAGCTGCATGCATCCCCCCTTCGAAACCGCACCCGCTACCGCTGCCATCCAGATCGTTTTCGCGACCAGGACGACATGGCCCGACATCGCCAAGGACCTTCCGGAAGCTGCCCGGCAGTTCGCCGCGGCAAACGATTTTGCCGGCAAGCCCGGCAAATGTCTGACCCTGCCCGCGCCCGACGGAAAGATCGCGCAGGTACTTTTCGGCATCGAGGACGAGGGCGCGAAGCACCGCGACCTGTTCCGGCCCGGCGCGCTGCCCGGATTGCTGCCGCCGGGCGTCTATCGCTTTGCCAACGCGCCGCATGATCTGCGGCTGGCAACGCTGGCCTTTGCGCTCGGCACCTACCGCTTCCGCCGCTATCGCAAGGACGAACAGCCCGACGTCCGGCTGGTGCCGTCAGATGGCGTCGACATCGCCGACATCAGCCGGATGGCGGAGGCGGCGGCGCTGGCGCGCGACCTGATCAACACGCCGTCCAACGACATGGGGCCGGGAGAACTGGCGCAGGCCGCGCAGCAACTGGCCGATCGCTTCGGCGCCAGCTTCAGCACCATCGTCGGCGACGATCTGGTGAAGCAGAATTTCCCGCTGATCCACGCCGTCGGCATGGCTTCGACACGCGCGCCGCGGCTGATCGATTTCAGCTGGGGCGATCCTGCCCACCCGAAAGTGACGCTGGTGGGCAAGGGCGTCTGCTTCGATACCGGCGGCCTCGACCTGAAGCCGTCGAGCGGCATGCTGATCATGAAAAAAGACATGGGCGGCGCCGCCAACGTGCTGGCGCTGGCGCAGATGGTGATGGACGCGAAACTGAAAGTGCGCCTGCGCGTGCTGATCCCGGCGGTCGAGAACGCGGTGGCGGGTAATGCCTTCCGCCCGCTTGACATCTTCAAATCGCGCAAGGGGCCGACGGTCGAGATCGGCAACACCGACGCCGAGGGACGGCTGGTGCTGGCCGATGCGCTGGCGCTGGCGGATGAGGAGAAGCCGGATCTCCTGGTAGATATGGGTACGCTGACAGGTGCGGCGCGGGTCGCGCTCGGCCCCGATCTGCCGCCATTTTACACCAATGACGAAACGCTGGCCGGCAGCGTTGCCGCGCATGCCCAGCGCGAGAACGACCCGTTGTGGCGACTGCCGCTGTGGCCGCCCTATGATTCATGGCTGGACTCGAAAGTGGCCGACATCAACAACGCGCCCTCGGGTGGCTTCGCCGGCTCGATCACCTGTGCGCTGTTCCTGCAACGCTTCGTCACCGACGCGACAAGCTGGCTGCACGTCGACATCTACGGCTGGACGCCTTCCGCCAAGCCGGCACGCCCCGAAGGCGGCGAGTGCCAGGCCGCGCGCGCGATCTACAAGCTGTTGAGCGAACGCTATGCATGATCCCCGCCTGACTCCGGCGCGGCCCGATCTCGCCGCAAAATATCTCGAGGGCACGGTGAAGGCCGCGCGCTACGTGACCGGCGAGGAATTTTGCGTCGGCGAGGCCGTGGCCGATTTGCGCGAAGGTCCGTCGTCGGGCGCGATGGTCGCGACGCAGGCGCTGAAGGGCGAGCGCGTCACGATCTACGACCGCAACGGCGAAGGCTTTGCCTGGGGCCAACTCAACGATGACGGCTATGTCGGCTGGATTGCGGATGCCGCCCTCGTCAAGTCCGCCACCGCACCCACCCACAAGGTCACGGCGCTGCGGACGTTTGCGTTTCCCGGACCGTCGATCAAGCTGCCGCCGGTCGCGACGCTGCCGATGGGCGCACGGATCGAAGTCTCAGGCGAAGACGGTACGTTCGCCGTGACCAACGAAGGCCTGCATCTGCCGCTTCGGCATGTCGGCAGCCTCGATGCGATGGAAACTGATTTCGTCAGCGTTGCCGAACGCTTCGTTGGTACGCCCTATCTGTGGGGCGGCAAGAGCTCGCTCGGCATCGATTGCTCCGGCCTCGTCCAGGTCTCGCTGAACGCCGCCGGTACCGGCTGCCCGCGCGACAGCGACATGCAGCGCGACGGCCTCGGCCGCGCGCTGGACGCTGCCGAGGCGAAGCGCCTGCAGCGCAGCGACCTGATTTTCTGGAAAGGTCATGTCGCGATCGTCCGCGATGCCGACACCATGGTGCATGCGAATGCGCATCACATGGCGACGGTGATTGAAAATACCAAGGAAGCCATTGCGCGGATCAAGGCAGCGGGCAGTGAAGTGATAGCGATCAAGCGGTTGTAAGCTCGTCATTGCCTGCGACAAACGCGAAGCGTTTGCGCAAGGGAGCGAAGCGACGAA
>JAQSDT010000421.1 GCA_029946075.1 bacterium
TCGAGGCCCCAAAACAGGCCGTTTCTTGGTGGCATTAGCGGACGGTAAATATTCGAGCTGTGGTTTTGGGCCGGCGGAAAAATTCTCTGCGTGAGCCCCAGGTCGGCTGTGCAACCCCAAGGTGCCAAGGATCAGAGGCCCCCCCGGCCTACAAGCTGTGCGCTTCACGCGCTCATCGGCGGTCTTTGCAGCAAGGCGCGAGGGGCATGCTTTGCTTGGCATCGGGTCCAACCGGGCCCAATGTCATTCGATGACTGCCAATCCTTCTGTCGTTAATTTTGCCCTGCTTTTCGGATTGAGCTTTTTTCTCGGCCTGGCATTCGAGGACTTCTTTGCCCGCGCGGCAACGAAACGCCCTGGCGGTATCCGCACATTCCCATTGCTCGCCCTCGCGGGGGGGCATGTTGTATCTATTCGATCCTGGTCATCTCGTGCCATTCACCGGTGGTCTGCTGGTGCTCGGGGCCTGGCTTTCTATCTTCTATTTCGAGCACATTCGAGAGCGCGATGAGCAGGGCCAGCCTAATGTGGGTATAGTGGTCCTGGCGTTAAACGTTCACGCCTACCTGCTAGGTGCAGTCGCCTTGGCATTGCCCAATTGGGTCGCCGTCGGAACTACTGTGGCGGCAGTCCTGCTTCTCACCGGTCGCGAATGGCTTCACCAGCTTGCCCGTCGCGTCGAGCTGAAGGAGATCATTACTGTAGGCCAATTCCTGATCCTGACGGGTCTGGTCCTGCCGCTGCTTCCAAACGAGCCGGTGACGACGCTTACGAGCATAACGCCACGGGAAGCTTGGCTGGCGTTGCTTGTCGTCTGCACACTTTCCTATGCGAGCTATCTGGCGCAGCGCTACCGGGCTTCCGCTCGGGGCGGCCTGTGGATGGCGGCACTTGGCGGTCTTTATTCCTCGACAGCGACTACCGTCGTTCTCGCGCGTCGGGCCGGAAGGGACCCGTCGCTCCAGCGGCAGGCGCAAGCTGGAATTACTCTTGCCACCGGGATCATGTATCTCCGAATCCTGGTTATCGTGGCCGTGTTCAATCTTGCGCTCGTGCGACAACTCATTCTTCCACTAGTCGGCCTTTCTGCGGCGGCGATGCTGATCTGCACGGTGCAATATCGTCTTCGGCGGCAAGCGCCGATGGAGGCGCAGCGCGAGCCGATCAGCCAAAATCCACTTGAATTCGGCGCTGCGGGCATTTTTGCAGCAATGTTCGTTCTTACTTCGTTGCTTTCGACGTGGGTCAAGACCGAGTTCGGTCTTGCGGGAATTTATACGCTCGCTGCCATCGTTGGCATCACCGATATAGATCCCTTCGTTCTGAACCTGGCGCAGGGAGGCACTTCGGGCATTTCAAACAGCGCCATTGCAACTGCGATTCTGATCGCAGCTTCTTCCAACAACCTCCTCAAGGCAGTATATGCGGCCTCGTTTGCAGGTGGCCGAGCCACAGTGGCGAGCGCGGCGGCACTGATTGTCCTGGCAATCGCTGGTTTCGCCGTCGCGTCTATAACGAGTGGCCTTTGGGCCATGAAGCTATGAACCAATCTGCGAATGTGCCTTCCAGCGGCAAGACAGCCAACTGTAACCCGTCATCGGCCATATGAAAGCCGAGGGCCATCTCGACCGCTGCTATCTCAAGGGCCAGGCCGGCGATGCCGCCAATGCCGTCCTCACCGCCGTCGGCTACAACTTCAGACGCATCCTCGCCTGGTTAAGGATGTTGTTGCGTCTAATCCTGTCCGGCCTGATGACCATCTTCGCACTCCGCGCAGCGATCAAACCGGCTTCTTAACGGCCGACAAGCTAAATACGCAAGATAGGCGTAGTCGGGCGTAGGATCGCGTAGCATTCGACAGGCTCACTGGCGCGTCATTGTCCGGTGGGATGGGCAAGTCGCGGCCGCGGCTCTATTCGCCTGACAAACAATTGTTCGTCGCTATCGTCGGTCGTCCGATTACGACGCCGAACAGCTTTTTGAGCAAGGACAGGTGGACGCGCCGACGGATGTCGATCATTCGTCGGCCGTGAATTTGAAGGCTACCGACAGCCGGGGCTCGAAGCAGACCCTCGAAGGGACCCCTCCGCGATGCAGGATGTGTCCCGAGAAGATCACGACGCGGCCCGGTTTGGGCGCCACCGCATGGAACGGCTCTTCGTTCCGATCGAAAAAGACCAGCTCGCCCTGCCAATCCGGTTTCCATTCAGCGTTGGCGAAATACAGAGCGGTAACGCCAGGGTTGAGGTCATGGTGAGCGTGTTGCAGGTCGCCGTAAAATTGATTGTTGCAATGAACCCGTGCGAGCGCCGCGCTTCTGCCTGGAAAGAGTTCATTGGTCTTGGCGACGACGGTGTCGCGCCAGACACGAAGCAATGGCGTCTGGTCCAGAGCCTCGAGCGAAAATTCATGCGACCAATCACGTTGGTTCTTTGTCTCGACCGTGTCGTATTCGATCAGCGAGAACTCGAGCTTGCGCAGGGCCTCGTGGAGCACGCGGACCAAATCCGGCGCAAAAAGACCGTCGACAATATAGACAGGATGTCCATCGACCAAGCGCTCACTGGCGAGAACTAGACTACCGTGGGTCAACCTAACGCTCTGATCCGACATTCCCCAGATTTCCTCCGAAACACCCTAAACAATAGCAGACGGCGAGGCTCCGCCCAAGTCGCAGGCGGGCTTGGCCATGTTTACCGACGTCGACGCCGGCCCCGACGTACAACGCCAGCTGGACTCGCTGGCTTGGTTCTCTGGCGTCATGGTGCCGATTGTCTGCGGCAATCAAGCGTGTAAGCCAGTCGGCGACGCGGTCGAGGTCACTCCGTTCTTGCTAGGCGGAAGCGGATCGATCAAAGATACAAATAGCTAAACAGCGACAGAAAACCCAATACGGCGCCAACCAATACGGTGATGACGTTCGGCGCTCCCCACTGTCGCGAGCAGTGGGCAGCCAGGAGCATGTAAGGCAGTGACATCGCCGTATAGCGACTAGAAAAATCGTGGGAAATGAACATCGGCGCAAGGCTCATGCACAATAGGCCGCTGTGGATGGCCACTTGCTCCAGATTACGACGGTCCGTCCACAGCACCTCCAGCACCTGCAGAACGAAGATCGTGCCGATGGCGGCGATTACCGATCCGCAGAGATTTCCGAGAGCCGGCAAGACGAACGGTGGAACGTAGCGCTCGGTGAGTTTGTATAACGGATAGAAAACGAGTGCGTCAGAGATGACATTGACGATGGCGATCAGAACGAACAGGGTAACCATCCATGTGGTGAGCCGCCAACCCGGCAACGGCGCCAGCAGAAACATCGTCACACCAGCATAGCCTAGCGAGAGCAAGGCGTGCTTGGGCGCCAATCCTTGCTGGATTTCAGCATGCGAAGGCGGCACCAATCCTTTCCAGATCACGAACTGCGGCAAGGCGATCGCCACGACGACCAAGACGAAGAGCGCAGCAGCGATCCGCAATCTCCGCTCCAGCAGCGCCAGCAGACAAGGCACACCGGCGAGAAGAATGTAAGGCTGCCGCCCCCAAACCGAGATCCCGAGAGCGACCGCCGATGCGAGGAACCACCCCAGGACGGGGCGGTCGTTCCCCAAAGACTGCAAGCCTTTCAATTGTAGGCAGAGGCTCAGGGTGACGAGAGCCATGGCCGGCATCTCGGACAGCGCCAAGCCGGCAAGGACCCAGACCATCGGCACGGCCAGCGCCGTCATGCCGACAGACCAGGCGGCTACTTTTCCAAGCCGGCTGAGCCATGCAGTCAAAATTGCGATCACGACGAGGAGCAGGAAGACATTCACGAGCCGCATGCCGGT
>JAQSDT010000422.1:0-3177 GCA_029946075.1 bacterium
CAAGCCCGGCAAGGCGCTGCGCGAGATCGGGCTGGAGCCGCAGCTGACGACGGAAAAGCCGACCTCCGAAGGCGTCGCCGAAATGCTGTCGCGTATCGACCTGCACGACCGTCGCCTCGGCCTGCAACTCTATCCGGACAAGGATCACAGCGTGCTGATCGGCGCGATCAAGGCGCAGGGCGCCGAAGTCGATACCGTGCTGCCTTACGTCTATGACACGAAGGCCGCCGATACCAATATCATGACGGCGATCGACGAGATGGCGGCAGGCCGCATCGATGCCATCGCGCTGACCAATCTCGGCCAGGTCCGCCGCCTCATCGAAGTGGCGCGGACCCAAGGCCGCGAGGATACCTTGCGCAAGGGCTTCGAACGCACACCGATCGCGTCCGTCGGACCTGCGGTATCGGACGAACTGAAATCGCAGGGCTTGCGCACCGACATCTACCCGGCCGAGGACGCCTTCTTCATGCGGCCGCTGATTTCGGCGATGGCGACGGCGCTCTCGAAGAAGCCGCCGCGCGCCGCCGCGACAAACTAATCCACCTTCGCGCCCGCGAACTTGACCACCTTGCCCCATTTGTCGGTCTCGTCAGCCACCAGCTTGCCGAACTCCGGGGCCGAGCCCGGCAGCAGGATCGCGCCGATCTCGGTGAACCGTGCCTTCGCCTTGGGGTCGGCGAGGATTTCGTTGACCGCCTTGTTGAGCCGCTCGACGATTTCGGGCGGCGTTCCCTTCGGCGCCGCGAGGCCGTACCAGGCGCTCGCCTCGTAGCCGGGCAGGAAGTCGGCAACCAGCGGCAGATCCGGCAACACTTCGGATCGCGTCGTGCTGGTGACCGCAAGGCCGCGCAGCTTGCCGGATTTGACGTGCTCGGCGCAGGTCGGAATGTTGTCGAACATCACCTGCATCTGGCCGGAGAGCATGTCGGTGAGCGCCGGCGCGCCGCCGCGATACGGCACGTGCACCATGTTGATGCCGGTGATCATCTTGAACAGCTCGCCCGACATGTGGATCGTCGAGCCGTTGCCGGACGAGGCCATATTGAGTTTGCCGGGATTGGCCTTGGCGTAGGCGATCAGTTCGGGGATCGTCTTGATCGGCAGCGAGGGATGCACCACCACGACGTTGGGAAAACGGATGATGCCGGCGATCGGTTCCATCTCCTTGATGAAATCGAACGGCAGCTTCTCGTAGAGCGTGGCGTTGATGGCATTGGCGGGTGCGACCAGCAGCAGCGTGTAGCCGTCGGGCGTCGCGCGCAGCACCTGCTCGGTCGCGATGTTGGTGCCCCCGCCCGGCCGGTTCTCGATGACGAAGGATTGCCCGAGTTTTTCCGACAGCCACTGTCCCATCAGGCGCGCCGTCAGATCCGCCGAACCGCCGGGCGTATACCCGATCACGAGGCGAACCGGACGCGACGGATAGGCCTGCGCGCTGGCCGCCGTTGGCACAGCCGAGACCGCAGCCGCACCGGCCGCGAGCTGCAGAAATTGACGACGCTGAATTTTCTTCATGCTTCCTCCAGGAAACTCCGCCTGCGGTTCTTGCGACCGCACAAGGTGTCCATCCTAGAGCATGATCGGGCGATCAGGATATCGCCTATTCGGCGGACGGGGCATTCACCGCGTCATTTGGTCTCGCTGAGGAAGGCCTGATAGGCCAGCTTGATCCCGTCCTGCAGCCGCGTGCTCGCCTGCCAGCCGAGTTTTGCCAGCCGGCTGACGTCGAGCAGCTTGCGCGCCGTGCCGTCGGGCCGCGAGGTATCGAAGCTGATCTCGCCGGTAAAGCCGACCGTCGCCGCGACGACGCGGGCGAATTCGGCGATCGTGATGTCCTCGCCGGTGCCGATATTGACCAGTTCATCGGCCGAATAGGTCTTCATCAGATGGATGCAGGCGTCGGCGAGATCGTCGACATAGAGAAATTCCCGGCGCGGCGTGCCGGTGCCCCAGACCACCACCTCTTTCACACCGGAAATCTTCGCCTCGTGAAAACGGCGGATCAGCGCAGCGACGACATGGCTGTATTCTGGATGGTAGTTGTCGCCGCGCCCGTAGAGATTGGTCGGCATCACGTTGATGAAGTCGGCGCCGTACTGGCTGCGATAGGCTTCCACCATCTTGATCCCGGCGATCTTGGCAATCGCGTAAGGCTCATTTGTCGGCTCCAGAAGACCGGTCAGCATCGAATCCTCGCGCAGCGGCTGCGGCGCCAGTTTCGGATAGATGCAGGACGAGCCGAGGAACATCAGTTTCTCGGCGCCATTTACATGCGCCGCATGGATCACGTTCGCAGCGATTGCCAGATTGTCGTAGAGGAATTCGGCGCGCAGCGTGTTGTTGGCGACGATGCCGCCGACCTTGGCGGCGGCCAGAAACACCACCTGCGGACGCCTTGCGGCGAACCATTTGTTCACGGCGGCCTGATCGCGGAGGTCAGCCTCGCTGCGCGGCAGCGTCAATAATTCGACATTCTCCTGCGCGAGCCGGCGCACCAGCGCCGAGCCGACCATGCCGCGATGCCCGGCGACGAAGACGGTCTTGCCGGCAAGCTCAAACGGAACGCTTGCCATTGGCGACCTCCCGCCGCGCGTCCGCCAGGTCGCTCGCCACCATCTCCCTGACCATCCCGGCGAAGGACGTCTTCGGCTGCCAACCCAGTTGCTCGCGCGCCTTGCTGGCATCGCCGATCAACAGATCGACTTCGGTTGGCCGGAAATAGCTGCGATCGATACGAACCACGGTCTTGCCGGACTTCTGGTCGACGCCGACTTCATCGATGCCGGCGCCGCGCCATTCGATCGACCGGTTCACTTCCGCAAACGACAGCTCGACGAATTCGCGCACCGAGCGGGTTTCGCCCGTCGCCAGCACGAAATCGCCGGGCGCGTCGACCTGCAATATCCGGTGCATGCCCTCGACATAGTCCCGCGCATGCCCCCAGTCGCGTTTGGCTTCGAGATTGCCGAGAAAGAGCGTGTCCTCCAGGCCGACCTCGATGCGGGCGACAGCCCGCGTAATCTTGCGGGTGACGAAGGTCTCGCCGCGGATCGGGCTCTCGTGATTGAACAGGATGCCGTTCGAGGCGAAGATGCCGTAGGCCTCGCGGTAGTTCACCGTGATCCAGTAGCCATAGAGCTTGGCGACGCCGTAGGGCGAGCGCGGATAGAACGG
>JAQSDT010000422.1:3187-42729 GCA_029946075.1 bacterium
TACTTCCTGGGCGAGGCCGTAGAGTTCCGACGTCGAGGCCTGATAGAACCGCGTCTCCTTCTCCATGCCGAGAATACGGATTGCCTCGAGCAGGCGCAGCACGCCGAGGGCGTCCGCGTTGGCGGTGTATTCCGGGCTTTCGAAGCTGACGCCGACATGACTTTGGGCGGCGAGGTTGTAGATCTCGGTCGGCCTGATCTGCTGCACCAGCCGGATCAGGTTGGTCGAGTCCGTCATGTCGCCATAATGCAGCAGGAACGGCACGTCGCCGGCATGACGGTCTTCATAGAGATGATCGATCCGGGCGGTGTTGAACGAGGACGAGCGCCGCTTGATACCGTGCACGATGTAGCCGAGCCCGAGCAGATATTCGGCAAGGTAAGCGCCGTCCTGACCGGTAACACCGGTAATCAGCGCGACGCGCTTTTTGGAATCCTGAACCGCCATTTCCGCTCCACTCCGGGTCGCGCAGCCCATAGCATTCGACCCGGGCCGAGTCTATTGCCAAAGCCCGTTTGATATCAGTCTGTTAGGGCTATTCGCCGTAGTCGCGCAGGCGATCGAGGTCGATAATGGTGACGCCGCCATATTCGAGCCGGAGCAAACCCTCTTTCTCCAGCCGCTTCAGGCACTGGTTGGCATTCTGGCGGGAGATGCCGGAGAGCGCGCCGATCTCTTCCTGCGTGATCTCCAGGTGCCGCGTCAGGTCCGGATAAAGGATCGGATTGAACAGCGAGGCGATCGAGCGCGCGACCCGGCCGGTCGCATCGAGCGTGCGACCGTGTTCCAACGCCCCGATGAACTGCCCGAGGCGCTCGTTGAGCTGCCGGACCAGAAACCGGTTGAAGCCGACGCTGTTCTCGAACAGCCAGAAGAACGTGTTGCGGTCCATCAGCGCCAGCCGCGTATCGCGCAGCGCGACCACGTCGTAACGCCGCGGCTCGGTCTTGAGCATCGAACCCTCGCCGAACCAGGCCCCCGCCGTCAGGCCGGCGAAGCTCGCAGCCTTGCCGCCGCTCGACACCGTGCCCATCCGGGCAAGGCCCGTGACGATGCCGGTCCAGTAGTCGAAGCAATCGCCGCGCATGAAAATGAACTCGTCGGCGCGATAGGATTTCTCCACGATCCCGGCGCGGGCGACCTCGATCTCCCGGTCGTTGAGTTCGCGCGACCATGCCGCGATGCGCTTGAGGTATTCGGCAGCAATCATGATCGCATCGACCGTCGCGCTCCGTTCCCATGCTGCACCGCAATAGAAGTGCACCCGGCGAAAATTTCCTGACCAATTGTCAGGCAAAAGACATTTCAAACTAACGCATTCCCCTATGGAGAGCCACCTCGGCAGGCGCGGCTTGTGCTGCGACGGTCGGGTGCGGCGTTACCGCGCATCATGCGCTGGCTGGCATCGTTAGTCGGATGGCCCATGGGTCACAGCCGATGTAGGATCAAAACGAAAGATAAAGAGCGCCGACCAGGCGCCATATCTGGAGGAAATGAGTGGCTTACACGTTGGAAGTGCGCGGGGTTTCGTTGCGCTTTGGTGGCGTCCGCGCGCTGACCGAAGTCTCTTTCGGCGTGAACGAAGGCGAGCTGTTCTCGATCATCGGACCGAACGGCGCCGGCAAGACCTCGATCGTCAATTGCATTTCCGGCCGCTACAAGCCGACCGAAGGCCAGCTGTTCTATCGCGGCAAGGATATCACCGGCCTCAATCCGAACGCGCGGCCCTCGCTCGGCATCGGTCGCACCTTTCAGAATCTCGCGCTGTTCCACCATATGAGCGTGCTCGACAACATCATGGTCGGCCGGCACCATCTCTTGAAGAACAACTTTCTCACGGGATCGCTGTACTGGCTGACCGGCGCGCGGAAGGAAGAGCTCGAGCATCGCCGCAAGGTCGAAGAGATCATCGATTTCCTCGACCTGCAGTCGGTGCGCAAGGCGACCGCCGGCACCCTGCCCTACGGCCTGCGCAAGCGCGTGGAACTGGCCCGCGCCATGGCGCTGGAACCGCAGCTGATCCTGCTCGACGAGCCGATGGCCGGCATGAACTTCGAAGAAAAAGAGGACATGGCGCGCTACATCGTCGATCTCAACGAAGAGTTCGGCATGACGGTGATGATGATCGAGCACGACATGGGCGTGGTGATGGACATCTCCCACCGCGTCATGGTGCTCGATTTCGGCCGCAAGATCGCCGAGGGCGACCCGGCCGCCGTGCTCGCCGATTCCCATGTCAAACGCGCCTATCTCGGCGAAGAGGACGAAGTCCTCGTCGATCCCGACGATACGCCGTCGCACACGGAGAACGCGGCATGATGGATTACGCCGGACGCGTCGCGAAGGCCGACACCTATCCGAAACTGCTGCGGCTCAACGCCAGGGAGCACGGCAGCGAGATCGCGCTGCGTGAAAAGGATCTCGGGCTGTGGCGTGTCTTCACCTGGAACGACTACCAGACCCGCGTCCATGATTTCGCGCTCGGCATGGTCGAACTCGGACTTACCCGCGGCGACGTCATCGGAATCATCGGCGACAACCGGCCCGACTGGGTCGCGGCTGAAATCGCCACCCACGCCATCGGCGGCATGAGCCTTGGGCTTTATCGCGACGTACTCGACGAGGAAGCCGCCTACCTGCTCAGCTACGGCGAAGCCAAACTGGTGTTCGCCGAGGACGAGGAGCAGGTCGACAAGCTGCTGGCGCTCGCCGATCGCGCACCGAACCTCCGGCACATCGTCTATTCCGACTCGCGCGGCATGCGGAAGTACGACGATCCGCGCCTGATGGACGCCGCCAGGCTGGTCGCCATGGGCCGCGAACGCGCCGCGCGCGAACCCGGGCTCTATGACCGTCTGGTCGACGCGACCAGAGGCGAGGACGTCGCGATCCTCTGCACGACGTCGGGCACCACGGCCAATCCCAAGTTGGCGATGCTGGCGACAGGCCGGGTTCTGAAGCACTGCGCGACGTATCTTGCGTTCGACCCGAAGGGACCGGACGACGAATACGTTTCGGTGCTGCCGCTGCCCTGGATCATGGAACAGGTCTACGCGCTCGGCAAAGCGCTGCTCTGCCGGATGAAGGTCAACTTCGTCGAAGAGCCCGACACCATGATGCACGATTTCCGCGAGATCGCCCCGACCTTCGTGCTGTTCGCGCCGCGGGTCTGGGAATCGATCGCCGCAGATGTGCGCGCCGGCGTGATGGACTCCTCGCCGTTGAAGCAAAAGCTCTACGACATCGGCATGAAGACGGGACTGGCCGCACTGGCGCAAGGCAAGCATTCGATACTGGCCGACCAGTTGCTGTTCCGCGCCCTGCGCGACCGCCTCGGCTTTACCCGGCTGCGCTCGGCCGCCACCGGCGGCGCCGCGCTCGGGCCGGATACGTTCAAGTTCTTCCAGGCCATGGGCGTGCCGCTGCGCACCCTCTACGGCCAGACCGAACTGCTCGGAGCCTATACGCTGCATCCGGCCGGCAAGGTCGATCCCGACACGACCGGCGTGGCCATGGGCAAGGAAATCGAGATTCGCGTCGACAACCCCGACATCAACGGCGTCGGCGAAATCGTGGTGCGCCACCCCAACATGTTCCTCGGCTACTACAAGAGTCCGGAAGCTTCGGCTGCCGACATGAAGGACGGCTGGATGCATTCCGGCGACGCCGGCTATTTCAACGACGACAAGCAGCTCGTCGTCATCGACCGCATCAAGGATCTGGCCGAGACTTCGCGCGGCGACCGCTTCTCGCCGCAATATCTCGAAAACAAGCTGAAGTTCTCACCCTACATCGCCGAGACCGTCGTGCTCGGCGCCGGCCGCGACACGCTGGCGGCGATGATCTGCATCCGTTTCTCGATCATCTCGAAATGGGCAGAGAAGAAGCGCATCTCGTTCACCACCTACACCGACCTCTCCTCGCGTCCCGAAGTCTACGAACTGCTGCGCAAGGAGGTCGAAACCGTCAACGCCACGCTGCCGCCGGCACAGCGTATCTCGCGCTTCCTGCTGCTCTACAAGGAACTCGACGCCGACGACGGCGAACTGACGCGCACCCGCAAGGTCCGCCGCAGCGTCATCAACGAGAAGTACGCCGATATCATCGACGGAATTTACGGCGGCAAGAGCGAAATTCCGGTCGATACCGTGATCCGCTTCCAGGACGGCACCACCCAGCGCATCCGCACCACGCTCCGCGTGGTCGATCTCGGCGGACCCGCACCGATGGCGGAGGCCGCGGAATGATGACCGGGCAGCAATACAGCGCGGCGCGAATGGATGCGCCCTCTCCCCTTGTGGGAGAGGACATCACCACCGGTCGATACAAACTCACTTCGGTGAGGGGTATCTCTCCGCACATGCAAATGCCGAGAGAGCCCCTCGCCCGTCTTCGCTTCGCGAAGCCACCCTCTCCCACAAGGGGAGAGGGAAAGAGGGCAGCATGAACACCCAGCTCCTGATCCAGCTTCTGGTCAACGGCCTCGTGGTCGGTACGCTCTATGGCGTGGTCGCGATGTCGTTCGTGCTGATCTACAAGGCGACGCAGGTCGTGAACTTCGCGCAGGGCGAACTGCTGCTGGTCGGCGCCTGGGTCTGCTGGGCGCTGCTCACCAAGTACCAGGTTCCGTTCTGGCTGGGCATGCCGATCACGCTGGTCTTCATGTTCCTGTTCGGCATCGCGATTCAAATCGTGATCCTGCGGCCGATGATCGGCGAACCGATCATCTCCGTGATCATGGTGACGATTGCACTGTCGACGGTGTTCTCCGCGCTGATGAAGTGGATGTTCGGCGTCAATCTGCAGCCGTTCCCGCGCATCTTCCAGACCCAGAACGTCAACATCCTCGGGCTGCAGGTGCAGACCGTCTACCTGATGAGCCTTGTCGTCTCGGTGGTGATGATGATCGGCATGGCGTGGTTCTTCCGGATGTCGAAATACGGACTCGCGATGCGAGCCACCGCGTTCAACCAGCAGGTCGCGCAGTCGCTCGGCATTTCCGTCAAGAACGTGTTCGCGATGGCCTGGGCGATCTCGGCCACCGTCTCCGCGGTCGCGGGCGTCGTGGTCGCCGTGGTCAACGGCGTGTCGGCCGGGTTGTCGGCTTACGGCGTCAAGGTATTTCCCGCGGCGATCCTCGGCGGCCTCGACAGTGTCGGCGGCGCGGTGCTGGGTGGCATCATCATCGGGCTGCTGGAGAACTTGGCGCATTTTCTCGACAGCGAATATCTGCACTGGGGCAATCTCTATGAGATCGCGCCGTTCTATGCGCTCATCATCATTCTCATGATCAAGCCTTACGGCCTGTTCGGCACCAAAGACATCGAGCGGGTTTAGATCATCATGGCAGGCCAGACCCTCATTCCATCGGGCGATTTCCGCACCACTTACGGGGCGGATACTACCGTGTTTCCGACCGCGACCAGCCGCAACGCCCTGATCGTCGGCATCGTGCTGATCTGCTTTGCGCCCCATGTGCTGAACCAGTACAGCCTCAGCCTGCTGATCCAGATCGGCATCTTCGGCATCGCAGCCCTCGGCCTCAATATCGTCGTCGGCTTCACCGGCCAGATCTCGATCGGTCACGCCGCGTTCTTCGGCTTCGGCGCCTTCACCTCGGCCTATCTCAACAACCGCTTCGGCATTCCCGTGTTCTTCTGCATTCCGCTGGCGGGCGTCGTGACCGCTGGCGTCGGCCTGATCTTCGGCCTGCCGGCCGCGCGGCTAAAAGGACTTTACCTCGCGATCGCAACGCTTGCGGCGCAATACATCCTGCTCGACTTCTTCGCCCGCGCCGAATGGTTCACCGGAGGCAGCGTGCCGGCCAGCGCCGAGCCGTTCTCGATCTTCGGCTATTCGATGCGCGGCGACAAAAAGTACTTTTACGTCGTGCTGGCCTATGTCGTGGTCTGCTACCTCTTGGTGACCAACCTGATCCGTTCACGCGACGGCCGGGCGCTGATCGCGGTGCGCGACCACTATCTGTCCGCCGAGATTATGGGCATCAACCTGACGAAGTACCGGACGCTGTCGTTCGGCCTCGCCGCGTTCTTTGCCGGCGTCGGCGGCGCGCTCTATGCGCATTACAACCAGGTGGTATCCAACGAAGGTTTCGGCATCGACCGCTCCATCATCTTCCTCGCGATGATCATCATCGGCGGGCTGGGCTCGGTCATGGGCACGCTGATGGGCACCGCGTTCATGGTGCTGCTGCCGGAATCGATGGAATGGCTGAGCGTGGCGCTGCGCGACAGCCCGATCGATCAGTTTCTGGGACTGAAGAACAACATCGCGTTCCTGCGCGAGATGGCCATCGGTTTCATCATCATCGCCTTCCTGGTGTTTGAGCCGGACGGGCTCGCGCATCGCTGGCGGCAGATCAAGGCATACTGGAAACTCTACCCGTTCTCGCATTGAGGTCGGAACGGGACTGACAACAAGAAGACCTCGAGAAACGACCGGAGGAATATGTCCATGACGATGAAGACACTGCTAGGCACCGCTTCGCTGGCCCTGCTGCTGGCAAGCGCCGCGACGACGTCCCAGGCCCAGGTGACGCTCGGACATCTTGCCGACTACTCCGGCCCCACGTCGGACGTCGGAACACCGTTCGGACAGGGCGTCGCCGACGCCTATGCCTGGATCAACAAGAACGGCGGCATCAACGGCAAGAAGGTCAACGTCGATACCGTCGACTATGGCTACCAGGTGCCGCGCGCGATCGCGCAGTACAAGAAATGGTCGGGCGGCGACAAGGTGGCCGCGATCCTCGGCTGGGGTACCGCCGACACCGAAGCGCTCACCGGCTTCCTCGCCGAGGACAAGATCCCCGACATCTCGGCCTCCTACGCCGCGGCATTGTCCGATCCGACCGGCGCCGGCGGCAAGGCCAAGCCTGCGCCGTACAACTTCTTCTACGGCCCGAGCTACTCCGACGCCGTGCGCGGCATGCTGACCTGGGCCGCCGACGACTGGAAGGCCAAGGGCAAGCCGGGCAAGCCGAAGTTCGTTCACATGGGTGCAAACCACCCGTATCCGAACGCGCCGAAGGCGGCCGGTGAAGCCCTCGCGAACGAACTCGGCTTCGATCTGCTGCCGCCGATCGTGTTCGCGCTGACGCCCGGCGACTACAGCGCACAGTGCCTCACTCTGAAGAGCTCCGGCGCCAACTACGCGTATCTCGGCAACACCGCCGGCTCGAACATCTCGGTGCTGAACGCCTGCAAGGCCGCCGGCGTCGACGTGCAGTTCCTCGGCAACGTCTGGGGCATGGACGAGAACGCCGCCAAGGCCGCCGGCGCTGCTGCCGATGGCGTGGTGTTTCCGCTGCGTACCGCGGTGGCGTGGGGCGGCAACGCTCCGGGCATGAAGACGGCGATGGAAATCTCCAAGATGTCGGATGCGGCCGGCACCGCCTATCGCCCGGTGCACTACGTCGCCGGCATCTGCACCGCGCTCTACATGAAGGAAGCCGTCGAATGGGCGGCCAAGAACGGCGGCGCCACCGGCGAGAACGTCAAGAAGGGCTTCTACCAGAAGAAGGATTGGGTCCCGGCCGGCATGGACGGCGTCTGCAATCCCTCGACCTGGACCGATAAGGATCACCGCCCGACGCTCAAGGTCGATCTCTATCGCATGAAGGTATCAGGCGCGACCGATGCCCCGCTCAACGACCTCGTCAAGAACGGCGCCATCAAGCTCGACAAGGTCAAGACCGTCGACCTGCCGCGCAAGCCCGAGTGGCTTGGCTGGTAAACAACGATTGCCGAGAAGCGCGGAACTTGTCGTCCCCCGCGAAGGCGGGGGACCCAGTACACCGCGGCTTCTCGGTGAATCACAAACGCTGCTGGAATACTGGATCACCCGCTTTCGCGGGTGATGACAGCAGTGGGCTTATTGAGAACGTCGGGAACTGGCCATGACTGAAGCAACCGCACTCAACCGGCCCGCACCGGCCGCAACGCCAGCTGCCGCAGCGCTGCTCAGCGTCAACAACATCGAGGTGGTCTACGACAAGGTCATTCTGGTGCTGCGCGGCCTCAGCCTCGAAGTGCCGAAAGGATCGATCGTGGCGCTGCTCGGCGCCAACGGCGCCGGCAAGTCGACGACGCTGAAGGCGATTTCGGGGCTGCTGAAGACCGAGGACGGCGAAGTCATCCGCGGCGAAATCATGTTCGACGGCCAGCGCATCGACGGTATCGACCCCGACAAGATCGTCCGCCGCGGCATCTTCCAGGTCATGGAAGGCCGCCGCATCATTGCCGACATGACGTCGATCGAAAATCTGAAGCTCGGCGCCTTCACCCGCACCGACAACGAGATCGGCAGCGACATCGACATGGTGTTCAGGTATTTCCCGCGCCTGAAGGAGCGCACCGGTCTCGCCGGCTATCTCTCCGGCGGCGAGCAGCAGATGCTGGCGATCGGCCGCGCGCTGATGGCGCGTCCCAAGATGATCCTGATGGACGAGCCGTCGATGGGCCTGTCGCCGCTGCTGGTGAAGGAAGTCTTCGCCATCATCAAGGAGATCAACCGCGACCTCGGCGTCACCATCCTGCTGGTGGAGCAGAATGCGCGCGCCGCGCTGTCGGTCGCGAGCCATGGCTACATCATGGAACAGGGCAAGGTCGTGCTCGACGGCACCGCCGACGAACTGCGCAACAATGAGGACGTCAAGGAATTCTACCTCGGCGGCGCCGGCGACCAGCGCAAGAGCTTCAAGAACCTGAAGAGCTTCAAGCGGCGAAAGCGGTGGTTGTGAAACTCATCCACCAATCAGCCGATCACTTGCTCCGCTTCAGTCACCGCGCACAGCACATGATAGAACGAGGACGCAGGGATCGTCGCCACCAGCGAATTGCCGTCGCGGTCGAACTGGTCGTACCAGCCGCCGCGCACGGGGTGATTGAGGTATTGCCGTTCGAGCCGCACGAGCGCCGCGCGCGCTTCGTCGGCCGCACCCGCCTCGCCCGCCTCGGCTTGCGCAATCCAGGCCTTGGCGATCTCGGTCTGCGGCCACAGCCGGCGCGTATGCCGCCTGATATTGCCGTTTGCATCGCCCTCGTCGATCAGGCAGCCGGTGGCCTCGTCGCGGTAGCGCAGCGCCGACGCCAGCAATTCGCCGCGATAGCGCCCCGTCGGGCAGCCGGTGATGCGCTCAAAACCCTTCAGCAGCCAGGCCCATTCCGCCTGATGCCCGGGCTCGATGCTGACTGGCTCGATCTTCGACCAGTCCTCCTCGAAATACTCGCCGAGCACCTGCCGCTGCTTGTCGTAGAGGCTGGCAAGGAACAGCGCGAAGAATTCGCCGGCCCTGTTCTGAAACGCATTGTCGTGCGTTGCATCGAACGCCGCGATCATCGCTTCGAACAGGTGCATCTGCGGATTTTGCCGCCGCGGCATCTTTGGCGGCAATCCCTCGTGAACGCCGCCGTGGGGCGAGCGCAACGCTGTGCCGATGTAATGACAGAGCGCGTCGATCTCGCCGCGGATCTGCGCATCCCGATCGAGCCCGTAGACCGTCGACAGCGCCAGCAGCACGAAGGCGTGGTCGTAGGAATCGCGGAGCGGGTCCAGCACCGAGCCGTCGGACGCCAGCAGGTGAACGAAGCCCGGTTTGCCGTCGGGGGCCTTCGCCCTGGCCAGCAGATGATCGAGCCCCTTCAGCGCGATCGCGCGGCCTTCGGGATACCAGCCCATCTGCGCCGCCTTGGCGTAGCAATAAATCTGGCGCGCCTGCACCAGCACGCGGCGCGGCGACGAAGCATCGGCGCGGCCGTCGGAATCGAGCCGCTCGATGAAGCCGCCGGTCGTGTCGTCCCAGCCTTCGCTCGACCACAGCGGCAGGCAATGGTCGATCATGCGAAGCTTCAGCCGCGCCACGATATCGGCCGAATCCACGGTATCCGCCGCGGCGGTATGCGATTCAGCCATTGGGTTCCCTGCAGCCACTCCGATACCGGAAGCCGTCTGATAGCACGTCGGAGGCGGCGCGCAATCGGCGTAAATCCAAAGGTAAATTCAAGGCATCAGCCATGACCAACCATTACGACGCCATCGAAACGCGCGAGCCGGCCAACCGCGAGGTGGAACTGTTTGCCCGCCTGCCGGACATCCTGCGCAAGGCGATGGCCGCGCCCGCCTATGCCGAGCGCCTGAGGGGGATCGACCCCGCATCGGTCACGAGCCGCGCCGCGCTGGCACGCCTGCCGGTGCTGCGCAAATCGGAGCTGCCAGCCCTGCACCGGGCCACGCCGCCCTTCGGCGGGTTCGTTGCCGGGCCTCTGGGATCGTTCGGCCGCCTGTTCACCTCGCCCGGTCCGATCTTCGAGCCGGAGCCCGTTCACGCCGATCCCTGGCGCGGCGCGCGGGCGCTGTTTGCCGCCGGATTCCGGCCGGGCGACGTGGTGCTCAACACCTTCAGCTACCATTTGACGCCCGGCGGCTTCATTTTCGATGCGTCCGCGCGGGCGCTCGGCTGCGCCGTGATCCCGGCCGGCCCCGGCAACACCGAACAGCAGTTCGAACTGATCGAGGCGTACCGCCCGGCCGGCTACAGCGGCACGCCCGATTTCCTCAAGATCCTGCTCGATGCCGCCCTGGCCGCAGGCCGTGACGTCTCCTCGATCAAGCGCGCGCTGGTTTCCGGCGCGGCCTTCCCGAAATCGCTGCAGGACGAAGTCAGGGCGCGCGGCGTCGATGCCTATCAGGCGTTCGGCACCGCCGACCTCGGCATGATCGCCTTCGAGACGCCGGCCCGCGACGGCATGGTGGTCAACGAGGACCTGATCATGGAGATCGTGCGGCCCGGCACCGGCGATCCCGTTGCGCCCGGCGACGTCGGCGAAATCGTGGTCACCTCGCTCGACCCGCACCACCCCTGGATCCGCCTCGCCCTCGGCGATCTCACCGCGACGCTGCCCGGCACGAGCCCGTGCGGACGCACCAACATGCGCATCAAGGGCTGGATGGGTCGCGCCGACCAGACCACCAAGGTCAAGGGCATGTTCGTGCGCCCCGAACAGATCGCCGAGATCGGCAAGCGGCATCCCGAACTCGGACGGCTGCGCCTCGTCGTCACGCGCGCCGGCGAGAGCGACCTGATGACACTGCAGGCGGAAGCCGCCACGCTTGCCGCCAATCTCGAGAGCGAACTCGGAGCCACGCTGCGCGCGGTGACGAAACTCGGCGGCAACATCGAACTGGTCGGCGCAGGATCGCTGCCGAACGACGGCAAGGTGATATCGGACGAGCGCTAGGAGATTTTGCGGCGAAATTGACCCGGCGCGCGCCTGGACTCAAAGTCGCGAAAATAACTCCACGCAAAGCAGAACGCGCCCGGATCGCAACATGATTGCTTCGCTGCGCCGGGCCGTATGGTCCAGCCTATTCGAACAATTGCCGTTCGACGGCATAGCTGACGCGCGTCGCCGCCACCTGGTCGGCCAGCGAGATCGGCCACTGCCCGTTCGATTTGAACGCGTCGGCCAGCGCCTTCAATTCCTCGTACTGGCCCTTCTCCATGGTCATGCTCTTCCAGTCACCCTTGCCGCCGGTGACCGTTAGCGACTTGTAGTCGTCGAGCACCATCACCTTGCCGTCGACGAAGATGTCGGCCCGTTCCTTGGGGAAGTTCTTGGCACCCATTGACGTATAGGTCAGCGTGCAGACCGAACCGTCGGCATAACGGATCGTGGCCACGAAATTGTCGTCGCGGCGCCAGTGACCGCTCGCAGGCACGATCGTGGTCGCCTGCACGTCGACCGGCTGACTGCCGGTGAGCGCGCCGAACAGATCGTAGATATGGCAGGCTTCGCCGATATTGCGCCCGCCGCCATGCGGCCCGTGCACCCAGTGGTCCGACGGAATGTAGCCGGCGTTCATCCGGTAGTTCACGATCATCGGCGAGGTCCGCCCACGTGCAGCGGCCTGCGCCGCCACGATCGCCGGCGCGAACCGGCGATTGAATCCGGTCATCAGTAATGGCGCCTTCGGATTGGCGGCATAGAACGCCTCGATGGCGTCGAGACCCTCTTCGGTCATCGACAGCGGCTTCTCTACGAAGACGTGCTTGCCTGCCTTCAGGGCGGCCAGCGTCATCTTCGAATGCAAATCGTGTCGCGTTGCGATCAGCACCAGATCGATGCTTGGATCATCGAGCACGCTCTGATAATCCGTCGAGGCCGTCGCGATCCCGAAACGCTCGGCGGCGCTTTGGGCCGAAAGGCCGGTTCGGCTGACCACGGTGCGCAGGTCGAACTTGTCGGAAAGCTTCTGCAGGTTCGGCAGGTGCATGCCTTGCGCAAACCCACCCGGACCGACCAGCGCCATCTTGATACGACCATCGACCGGCGCCGGAGCGCTGACCTGGATTACCGACGCCTCCGCCCCTTCGCGAGGCGGATATTTCAGCAGCACCAGCAGCGGCTTTGCACCTTCGCCGGACAGCCGGCCATAGGCCTCTTCCGCCTGCTCGATCGGGAACGGCTCCTGGATCATGTTGTCGAGGCGCACGCGGCCGGTCGCCAACAGGCGCAGATATTCGCTCATGTTGCGGTTTTCGGTCCACCGCACGTATGGCAGCGGATAATCCGCCCCTTCCTCCTCGTAGATCGGATCGTAGCGTCCGGGCCCGTAGGAACAAGAAATCAGGACGTCGAGTTCCTTGGTGTAGATGTCCGCACGCGCCATGTTCAGTCCGACGTCGCCGACCACCACGACACGGGCTTTCTTGCGGCAGGCCTGGAAGGATTGCGCCAGAATATCGCTGGAAGAGGACGCCGCCGTGATCACCACCGCATCGGCGCCGATGCCATCGGTGAGCTTGACGATCCGCTCGACCAGGTTTCCGTCCCGGGCATCGATGCCGATGTCGAGGCCGTTCTCGCGCGCCGTCGCGATGCGGCCCGGATCGACGTCGGTGCCGATCACCCGGCATCCATTGGCACCGAGCAGTTGCGCCGTGATCTGTCCGAGAATACCGAGTCCGACCACGACGACCGTTTCGCCCAGGGTCGGCTGCGCGCGCCGCACGCCCTGCATCGCTATCGCTCCGAGCGTTACGGTCGCCGCGGCGTCGAACGACAGTGAGGGCGGAATGACGACGCTGAGATTGACGGGAACGTCGATCAGTTCGGCGTGGTTGGCAATGCCAGCACCGGCGCAGGCCACGCGGTCACCGACCGCAATCCCCTGCACGTCGGAGCCGATCGCGACCACGGTACCCGCCGCCGAATAGCCGGTCGGCACTCCCGCATCGAGCCGGCCCTTCACCTGCTTGTAGATCCGCGCGATTCCCTGATCGCGCATCAACTGAATCACGCGCTTGACGTGATGCGGTTGCTTCAGCGCGCGGCGATAGAGCGGAAGGCCGGACATTTTGATACCGGCCATCTCGGTACCCACGCTGACGCAGGATCGCTCGACCCTCACCAGCACGTTCTTCGGCCCGACCACCGGCGCCGGTACTTCCTTGAGGAATACCTTGCCCGACCTCACCAGCAACTGCTTCACGACCAAACTCCGCGGGTATCGATAATCGCCTTGCCCGACAGATCCGCACGCTGGATCTCGTTGTAGGAGCGATGGTTGACGAGCATCACGACGATATGGGCTTCTGCAACGAGGTCGCGCGTACTGCTACCGAGGCGCACATGGTTCAAATCCGCCAGCTTGCCGGGCAAGCGCACGGCATGCGGCTCGGATACCAGCACTTCGCAATTATTCCATTCGGCAATGGCTTCGGCGATCTGCAGCGCCGGACTCTCGCGAAAGTCGTCGACGTCCGGCTTGAAGGCCAATCCAAGCAACGCGACTTTCGGTTTGGCGCCGGCAGCGCGTGCGCCGTCTACCGCAGCCTTGATCTTCTCCAGCACATGCGCCGGCTTGCCGTCGTTCACCTCGCGCGCGGTACGGATGAGACGAGACTCTTCCGGCGCAGCGGCAACGATGAACCAGGGGTCGACCGCGATGCAATGTCCGCCGACGCCGGGCCCCGGCTGCAGAATATTGACGCGCGGGTGATGGTTAGCAAGACGAATGAGCTCCCAGACGTTGATGCCGAGCTTCTCGCAGATCACGGACAGTTCGTTGGCGAACGCGATTCCGACGTCACGGAAGGAATTCTCGGTCAGCTTGCACATCTCCGCCGTGCGCACGCCGGTCTTGAGCAGGCTGCCCGTGCAGAATATCCGGTACAGCTCCTCCGCCCGTTCCGAACATGCGGGAGTGATGCCGCCGATGACGCGATCGTTCTCGACGAGTTCGATGAGTACCCGTCCCGGCAACACGCGTTCCGGGCAATACGCCACGTGAATGTCGCAGGCGCCGTTGGCTACATTGGGGAAGCGCAGATCGGGTCGCAACGCCGCCAGACGTTTCGTCATGCTCTCGGTGGTGCCCGGCGGCGAGGTTGATTCCAGCACGACCAGATCGCCCTTCTTCAGGACGGGAGCGATCGAGGCGGTCGCCGCATCGACATAGGCGAGATCGGCTTTGCCGTCGTGGAACGGCGTCGGAACCGCGATGACGAACGCATCCGCGGCCTCGACCGTCGTGGTCGCACGCAGCAGGCCGTTCTGGACCGCGCGCGCCGTCACCGCGTCGAGGTCGGGTTCGACGATATGAATTTCACCACGATTGATCTTGGTGACGACATCCTTGTTGATGTCGACGCCGACGACCGAAACGCCGCGCGAGGCCAGCACCACCGCCGTCGGCAGCCCGATATAGCCGAGCCCGATCACACAAATCGTATTCAACTTGCTCACACCTGTTCCTCGATCACCGCACGAATCCGCTTCGCAGCCAGACCATCGCCGTACGGATTCATTGCCTGCGCCATACGTCGATAGTGAGAATCATCGTTCAAAAGGCGATTGGCTTCGTTGACAATCCGCTCCTGCGAAGTCCCGACGAGGACCACCGTTCCGGCATCAACGGCCTCCGGTCGCTCTGTCGTGTCGCGCATGACCAGAACAGGCTTGCCGAGCGACGGCGCCTCTTCCTGCACGCCGCCGGAATCGGTGATGATGATATGCGAACGCTCCATCAGAAAGACAAACGGCTCGTAGTCGAGCGGGTCGATCAGATGGATGCGCGGATTGCCACCGAGCAGCCGCTCGACCGGCGCCCTGACGTTCGGGTTCGGATGGACGGGATAGACGATCTGAACGTCGTTCTGCGCCACGATATCGATCAGCGCGCGGCAGATATTCTCGAAGCCGGCGCCAAAATTCTCGCGGCGGTGACCGGTGACGAGCACGAGACGCAGATTCGAATCGAGAAAGCCGAACTGGCGCTCGAACGCCGCACGCGTGTCCGGCGAATCCTTGAGTCGTGCGACGGTCTGGATCAGGGCGTCGATCACCGTGTTGCCGGTGAGATGAATGTGCGAGGCATCGACAGCTTCGTCGAGCAAGTTCTGGCGCGAGCGCTCCGTCGGCGTGAAATGGAACCGGGTGGCGAGCGTCGTGACCCGCCGGTTCATTTCCTCGGGCCATGGCGCATAGAGCGAACCCGATCGCAGTCCGGCCTCGACATGGCCCACGGGAAGCTTGCGGTAGAACGCAGCGAGTGAACTCGATAGGGTGGTCGACGTATCGCCGTGAACCAGCACCAGATCCGGATTTTCCTTATCCAGCACCTGCCCTACGCCGGTCAGTAGCCGCGCAGTCAATTGATCGAGCGTCTGGTTCGGCAACATGAGGTCGAGGTCGTGGTCGGGCGTAATGGCAAACAGCGACAGCACCTGATCCAGGATGCCGCGATGCTGCGCTGTCACGCAAACGCGCAGATCGATATGCGCACTCTTGCGCAGTTCGGTAATGACCGGGGCCATCTTGATCCCCTCCGGACGAGTACCGAATATGGCAATTACCTTCTTCATTCGAAGCGGTATTTCCTCAACGATTCCAGTTGGAACCGGGCAAATATCCGTACCGCCCGGCGCCGTGGTGTACCCACTGGCGGGCAAATATACAAATGCCATGCGGCCTATGCCGGATCAGGACTGCCGGGCCCGGTATCCGCTCTCCGAATAGATAATCTATTTCAACTGGTTATGAGAAAATGACGAGAAAAAATACACCCTTAGATTGAATTCATTTACGTGTGCCGCTTAGCCCCCGGTGAATTTTCCGGCTGACTTTTGCGGCAACGCTTGGAGGGCTTCCAGCAAGGTGTCTGCCAGACCGATTCGGTCATACCGCTTGGCGGTTTCGATTCCGGCGGACGAAAGCTCCCGACAGCGCGCAGGGGTCTTGACGAGAGCCTCTATGGCGCCGACCAGTGCCGGCAGGCAGTCAGGCTCGATCATTTCGGCCGCCCCGAGTGGTTCAAGAATACCCTGGAGTTCGCCCCGGACATTGGTGATGATTGGTGTGCCCGTCGCCATCGCCTCGAATATTTTTGAGGGAATTACGGTCCTGAACAGCGGGATATCTCGCAAGAGAACGAGCGTAATATCGCTGAGCCGCCAGTAATCGACGATTTCCGTGTGCGGGACCTGTCCCACGAAGGTCACGTTCGCAAGGCCGCGCTTTCCAGCCTGTTCCCGCAGCGTGCCGAGTTCCGCACCCGATCCGACGATCACGAACTGGACGTCGGGCACGCGCGTGCGGCACTCGGAGGCGGCGTCCAGGATCAATTGCAGCCCGTGCGCCATGCCGACTGTGCCGATATAGCTGACAACGACCTTGCGCTCCAGCGCCAGCCGCTGGCGCAGCTCGGGGGGAGCAATTCCGGGAGACAGCACCCCGGTATCGATTCCGTTGGTAACCACGATGATTTTGTCGGGATCGATGTCTCGTTCGATCAGCACATCGCGTGACGATTTGGTGACGACGACGATCAGGTCGGCACGACGATAGAGGAATTGCTCAATACGGCGGATGATCCTGATCGCGCGCCCCTCCTTCATCGCGCCGACCGCTATAATGGAATCGGGCCAGAGGTCGCGGACTTCGAACACGAAGGGGCGCCGGTAGATTGCGCTCACCAGCCAACCGGCGATCGCCGTGAAAAACTGCGGCGACGTGGCGATCACGACATCCGGACGCCCCACGAACATTGAGGCGATGCTGCCGGTGATCATGAAGCTGAGGAAATCGATGACGCGCAGCACGATGCCGCGGTTGGCAAAGACCAGGGTGGGGACGCGCAGCACGTCCACGGTGTCGATGATTTCGCGCTTGAACAGCGATTGCCGGTACCCCGCAAATACCTTGCCGTGCGGGAAGTTCGGAAAGCTCGTCACGATGTTGACGTAGTGGCCGCGCCTGACCCAGCGCTTCGCGTGCATGCTGCAGCGAAGCGCCGGCGGACTTGTCTCCGGTGGGTAGTTGTCGGTGAGCAGAAGTATTCGCAAATCAGAACTCAAATCGGGTTTCGGCACTCAGCGGCAGAGCACCATTGTGCCTCCACGCAAGGACTGGTCGCAATATTCGCTGACCAAAAGTAGGTGCGTAATAGCCTTCTGACAGGAAGGAATCGACAGAATCATCGAACACAACCCGTAATATACGACTTTCCTGAAGTCTCAGGCGCCAACCATTAGACTCCCGCTCGATCTCGCTAACCGCCGGATGGAGCGGAAACCTGCCGATGACGGTATGGGTTCCCTCCCCCGTAATGCGATCGTGTATCCGCAAGCCGGATGGAGACAGGATGACTTCACGGCGATGAACCGGTTTGCCTGACAACCACCGGTAGCCATCATGGCTGGCTGCCGCCGATTGCCCCTCCGGCGTCTCAGCAACGGTGACATCGAAGGGACGGGCGCGCCGGCCGACCCGAAAGCTGGCCCAGACTTCGGACGAGTTCTGGCCGTCGATTTCCACGGTGGCGTGCGCGGCGGTAGAGCGCTCCTCTTCTCGCACCGCACCATTGGCATAGGACGACGTGCCGCCATTGGTGACGAGCCGGCGCCCCGCGAACGATACCTCAAGGGACAACACGTCAGCGTGGCCATGGCCGGGCAAATATGACGGCCCAATTTCCGCCATGTCGAAGATTACCTGGAAAGGGCCCTGTACGAGCCGGACATAACCGCTCGACGCAAACCTGCAGGACGGGTCCGGCTTTGCCTTCGGGGCGATCCCCAGCAAGACAGCATAGGCAGCAAGCTCGCCATAGGTACGGGAGATTCCGAACGCCGCATCGTTGAAAAAGGATATTTCCCCATCGGCATGCGACATGCCGGCGAGCCATTCGAGCATGCGCAGAGCCAGCGTCCGCCAGGCCCGTGATTCCGCCACAGCGGCGAGTTGCGCCGGAAATATCCGGGAGAGCTGAACGAGGTCCAGCACGTCCTCCAGAATGACGGCGTGATACATCGGGCTGAGTTCGAAGTGGGCCCCATCGTCGAGAATCTGCTCGCGCCATTCGGCGTGGAGCAGGTCTAATCCGGTGCGCAGCCACGCCTCGGCCTCGGGCCCGGAAAAATAACACCCTGCAAACACGAGCGCCTTGGCGTTGGCGAGCAAATGATTACCGCGCAGATGAAACTCCAGCGTGGCATCTAGCACGCGCGCCTGGGCCGCAAGACTGTCGCGCATCGCCACGTCGAGTTCGTTGCCGGCAAGCGCCCAGGCGATCCAGTTCGCGACACGCAGGGAGACCGGGTATGGCTCCCATCCGTTACCCGCCAACGGCGGATTTTCGGCGATCCAGCGCCCGATCAGATCACGGTGCCAGGACGATCGCGCGCTGCACTCCATCGCGCGCAGGTCGTCGAAATAGTGAAGGTTGTACAGCCACAGCTTAGGAAGCGCCGCGCTGTTCCAATCCTTGGCGGTCTTCAATTCCGCGACTTCGCCGATAAATTGAAATCGCGTCGGGGACAACATGCTGACCGGACGCCCCCGGCAATTGCTCCATGCAGACTCGTTCTGCCGAAGGCCAGGCGCCGGGCCACCGAACGCAGATGGCGAGGCAAACCTCCGCACGATACGGTTGGCAACCTGTCCTGGACGCAAATACCGCACGGTCCGCAATAGCCGTGCCGATTCGCCTAGCCGATGCCGCAGGACAGCCACGTTTCACCCCGATCGCAGGTTGATGCCATCACGTTGGCGGCCTCATACCATCCCGGCACGATTTGGAACAGATTTGCAGTCCCGGACCCGAATATCGGAACCGCCGCTGTGGTTGTTCCGGGAGAGCAATTGGGGTAATTTTACCTGAAATTATGGTTACGACGTCTCAATTTGGCGCTTTTCGACGAGATTTCGAGAGCGGATCGAGCGGTCCTGTGCGATAGCGAGCACCGGCGGCGCCGTGATCGTGGCGCCCACCCCATTTTCCAATATTCTGCGCTCCCGAACGGCATCGTAAAACGGCTCCATCGCATGACCATCCTCGAAGAAGTTCACGACTACTGGAACAGGCAATCCTGCGGGACAGGCGTCACGGATGCACCCAAGCACAGTCGCGCGTATTTCGAAGAGATCGAGCAGTATCGCTATGCGGTCGAGCCCGAGATTTTCGCGTTCGCGCAGTTCACGCGCCACAGCGGTCAGAAGATGCTCGAAGTGGGCGTCGGCGCGGGTACTGATTTTCTGCAATGGTGCCGCGCCGGCACGCAGGCGCATGGCGTCGACCTGACCGAGGAGGCGATCGCCAATGTGCAGCATCGGCTGGAGATTTTCAGCCAGCGCGCCGTCGAACTGAAAGTGGCCAACGCCGAAAAACTGCCCTACCCGGACAACAATTTCGACCTGGTCTATTCGTGGGGCGTCATCCACCACTCTCCCGACACCGAGAAATGCTTTGCCGAGATCGCTCGCGTGGTGCGGAAGGACGGCACGGTGAAGCTGATGCTCTATCACCGGCATTCGCTGGTCGCGTTCTATCTGTGGGTCCGTTACGGGCTGCTGCGCGGGCGCCTCTGGCGATCGCTGTCGGACGTTGTGTATCACCATATGGAAAGCATCGGCACCAAGTCGTATACGCGCAGCGAAGTGCACGACATGGCCCGGCGCCACGGCCTGGCGGTCCGCAACATCGACGTGACCGCTTCGCCGACCTACGACCTGCTCGGCCAGTATCCGTGGCCGCTCCGCGCGGGCGCGTATGTGCTGGCTTCGCTCGCCGGCTTCAGCCGCTGCGGATGGTACATGCGAATCGAAATGACGAAAGGCTGCGGCTGAGGCCAGCGGCGAGTTCACATGACTAAGCGGCTTTTTCCCGGGTAAGCCCGTTCCGGCAAGCTGCTCGCCAGACAGAGCGCAATGCCGAATGCCCACAAGAAATTGCTGCTGACCGACAGCATGGCGCCGAACAGGATCGCTTTGGTGGTGAAGGCCGAAACGGCACAGAGGCATGCTACCCTGGGCGAGCACCGCTCGCGATTGCGGATCATGTTCAACAAAGCGAGTGGCACAATGAACGAAAACATCGCGAACGAGATCAGGCTGATGATACCTCCTTCGGCAAAACGCGGCGCAGTGAGATCAGATCCACCCGCGGATAAATTCCGTAACCGATCGCGAACCAGCGGCTACGATTGGCGAGCAGTGCCGGCGGTCGGATTGAGCCGTGAACACGTACGGGCGGCCATCGCGAGGACTGCCACTTCAATGATACGAAGCGCGTTCAACGGCGGGACAAACTGAACGGGAACCAGAAAGCAGAGCGATAGCACCACAGACACGGTCATAAGTCGGTTTCGCGTCCGAAATCCGGCGTCGGGGTGGACTGCCTCCCGCGTTCTCGGTTTCGACGCTGCTCATGCTATGATGCCCAAAGCCCTGGCGCGGGAGAGAATGGCCCGCACGTGATGCTGCCACGTGAACGAATTGAGCACCGCGGCGCGGGCTTCTGCTGCCATTACCGAGGCCGTTTCGGGATGCTGGACCACCTCGTGCAAAACCGCCAGGAATTCGTCCTGATTGCCCGGCGTAAACAGCGCGGCCAGCGGCGCCGTCGCGCCGTCAGCCTCGCCGAAATACTGTCCGCGCAACACCTTTCCGATTTGCGCAAGGTCCGATGCAATAATCGGACGCTCCATCGCCATATACTCGAAGAGTTTGGTTGGGGAACCGAAGAACGTGCTGCCGTCGGCATTCGGAACGTGAGGACAGAGAAATATGTCCGAGGCAGCAAGGTATGCCGGCGCGGCCGTTTGCGGGACCGCGCCCGTCAACGTCACAAATTGCGAAAACGGCATTTCGCCGAGCAACGCCTGGACTTCCGCCATTTTGAGACCGTCGCCGATCAGGAGGAAGTGCAGCTTTTGCTCCACGACCCAAGCGAGATCCGTTTCGATCAGGTGGCGGATAGCACGCGCGAGAAAATCCACGCCATGCCAGGTTCCGAACGTACCGATGAACGCAGCAACCCGGGCACCGCCCGGAATTCCGAGACTGGTGCGCAGCTGCGACGTCTGCTCGGACGAAAATCGCTCCGGACAAAAAATCTGCGGATCGATACAATTCGGGTACACGACGATCCGGTCACGGCTGACGCCCGCGGCCGCGACTTCTTCCGCCAGTGCATCCGATACTGTGACGACAAGATCGGCATTGGAAAGCGAGGCCCGTTCGGCGCTAACCGCCATGTCGTGCCGCCGCAGTTTCCTTTGCCAATTGGCCGCCGCCCAGGCTTCCGAACCGTTATATTCCAGCACTAGCGGTAGGCCCGATCGCCTGCGCAGCATGGCACCGGTGAAATTGTGTACGGACATTCGCTGGTAGATAAAGGCGTATTCGTTCTCTGACGCGTATCTCGCTACCGACGGATCGAACACCTCATTGAAGCGATAGCAGTTGAGTTCCGGCGGCAGTGCCAGAAGCTCGATATCTGCAATTCTGAACCACCGCGCGCCAGCAAGATCAGTCGGGATGGTTTTGCTGCTCGCGTAGTCGACGCAAAATCCGTTTCCAATCAACCCGTCGACGACACCTCGCGTGTGGCCAACCGAGCCCCCAACGACCGAACCGGCTGGCAGGTTACCGTCAAGATACAGCACGCGCCGTTGCACTTCCCCATCGCGCCGCAATTTCGGTGAGGCATCCTGCTGCAATCCCCTCACCCGCCACCAAGCGCGCCAATAGGCCCGCCGGCTCGAAATCTGCGCCATACAGACTCTGAGCACCCAGCCGAGAACTTGCGGGTACGAAATCCTTTCAAACGAACGGTCCGGCCACATTATTCCGATCTCGGAACTTCCAGTCATTGCCGCCAGCACGATCAGCGGTCCGGCAAGTTGCCGCGAGCCCTCGTCTTCAACGGCGACAATGATACATTGGGCGCGGAGGCCGGCGATCTCGCGCAACATTCGCAGGAGCCCGCTTGCGCGCAGGCGGTTGACTGACGCAAACCGTGGCGGGGCCGTCCCCTCGACCTTTATCGATCCGCGAAATGCTGCGCTCAGTTCGTAGTAACTGATAACACTGCGCGACATCTATCCGGCCCTTCCGCTTTTCCGGAACATCGTTTCGAACAGCAGCAGCGCGAAGACGAGCGCGTAACTGATTGCCATGGCCAGCGATACTCCCATCCCGCCCCATTTGCCGGCGAGCCAGTAGCTCAGGCCGGCCTGCATAAGCAAGCCTGCCAGCCATGCATAGACCTGAATTCTCGGAAATCCCTCGGCGGCAAGATATTGCGACACCACACTGACGAGCGACAGTAGCAAAACCGATGGCAACAACGCCTGGGTAAGCAGGGCTGCCCGTGCGAAGGGCAATCCGAAAACCAGCGGAACGATCCAGGGGGCGAGCACGCCTGCGATCACAAGGGTCACGAGCATGACTGCGGCGATCCCCCAGAACGTCCGCCACATGGCCGGCCCACGTCGATGACTCTCGATCCGCATCAGCTTCGGAAACAGCAATATGCCAATGGTCGCAGGCAGCATCGTCAATCCATCGGCCAATTGCATGGCCACCGAGAATTGACCGACTTCCTCGAGGTTGCCGTGATACTGGAGCGCGAATACGCCGACGCGCGTCATGATGAATCCGAACATCGTCGCCAGATAGGCCTTGACCGCATAGGTCACGCCCACACGGAACAGGTCGCGATCCAGGCGAAACTGGTCTCGATGGCCGACAAGCACCGACCACGCACCGGGGATGGTGGGAATGACTAACGCGATCGCGGTACCCGCTAGGAATAGACCGACACTTCCCCCGATGCCTGCGATAATCGCAGCTACCGCTACGGCAATGAGGCTGTAAGCGATCGTCAGTTCGTTGAAGAGCCGGACACGGCCGATACCCAACGCCATGTTATTGACGTAGAGCGAGAGCAGCATCATTGGCGATATAAGCACCGCACCCAAGGCCAGCGGACCGAGCGCCTCTCCGGTTGCAGTTCCTAGACCGAGCCGTTGTGGCCAGCCGAACGCGACAGCGATCACGAGCGTCACCAGCGGCGCCACGGTAAAGGCCACCAGCAGGCTGTTGGCCATCAGTGGCCCGACCCGTTCCCGGTGATTTACCACCAGATAGGTGTTGGACGATGGCAGACCGAGGTTGGCGATCTGCGCGCCGATTTGAGCCAGCGCGAGAATCAGAAAGTAGCGTCCGCGTTCCTCCGGCCCGAGAACCCGGGCGGTCATGACACTCACCGCAAACGGGCCGATCATTGCAAACATCCGCGCCCCCAGCGTCGTTGCAATATCGTAAAGGAAAGAAGGCATCTATCAGCCCTCCGCGTCGAAAGCCGAAGCCAATGCCCCCTCGGGCGAAATCGTGACGCAAAGCGTTGCAGGCAATTGTCCCGACCGCTTCCATGTCAGCCTGTACGACGGCAGCGCCACGCCGTAGCTCGGCGAAATCGTGGTGGGATCGATCACGAGCGTCCAGCCGTCACTGGTGGCAGAAACACGGAACGCCCGTCCTGCGGAGCTCAACAGGATTCCGTCGCCAGACCGTTCGACGGCGACATCCGGCGCCAGATGCAGCGGCACCGTCACGTCATGATGACCTTGCCCGTCAATCGTGTCTCTGATCTGCAGTTGCCGCGCCGCCTTGTCGAGCACTATCTGCCGCTCGACTGTCACATCCAGCCGCTGGTAGCCGTGATGCCTGCCTGCGAAACGGTCGGCGGCGGCATCGCTCTGCCACGCGATGCATTCCGCTCTGGCATCATCCTGCATGTTCCACAGGTTTGCTGGGTCGAACCGGTTGATCTCCTGTCCGTCGACCGACGGCGTGTTGTGCGAAAGCGTGGCACGGAACTCGTTTCGCTTGTCGAACGAGGCCGTATAGACGAACGAACCACGATCGCTGATCAACGGGGCACCTTCAAGCCAGGCCTCGAACGACAGCGCATCATTGTGGCCATGCCCGCCACGCCCGGCGAGACCGATCGGGCCGCAGTCGATAAAGACGTGATCGTCCTCGTGACGCATGATGTAGACGCCGCCTTCCGGAAATGCGGCCGATTGGGACGGCGCGGACGGTGCACCCGCAAATGTCGAGGCGGTCGCTGGACCGAAAATCCAGACGAGTTCGGAGCGCGGTCCGCTGAATTGTCGAGCCAATCCGGCATCACCGAGCGCAACCGCCGTTTGAGCTATCAGGTAACGATGATCGCCGAGCTTTTGTCCGCCGAACGGCAAAGTGCGGGCGTCGTCCGCATCGCCCCACAGCGGGCTCGTTCCGTCCGACCGGGAATAGGCCACCGTAAACTGCGCCATCGCACGTAGAGGGGCGGTATATGCTGCGGGTATATCGAGGCCGCAGACCTGCCTGAACATCATAGGCCACAGAAACAGTTCGAATACCAGCCGATGATACGGCACCGACGCCTCGAAATCGACGCCGTCAGCAAATACCTGCGTGATGATTTCCTGCTGCAGCCCCGACCAGCCGATGTCGTGCCAGCGGCCGGCGTCGCCGACGTCGCCAAAGAAGCATCCGGCCATCACGAGGCCCGCCAGATCGGCGGTGTAGTGGTTGCCGTTGATGTCGGATTTCTCGATGTGACGGCGGGTAAAATCGCCATGCAGGTAGAGAGAGGCAAGAAAGCGGACGCGGAAGGTCTCGTCGTGCCATGCAAGACTGCTGCCAAAGACGTGAAACAGCCAGGTCCACGTGGCGATGCGGATCGCAGCTTCCATTGTGCATGACCAGTTCACCGTATAGGCTAGCGGATTGCCATCGATCCATTCCAGAAGGATGTCGCGCACCGCCTCGGCATAACGCTCCTCGCCAGTCAGCAGATAGGCCTGCCCGGCCGGCACCAGCCATTGCAGCCGGGAGATTTCCCAGGGCACCTTGATGTCGCTGGGCCGAGCGCGGTTTACATAGTCGATCGAGCGCGCGAATCCTGCCGGCCATCCCAGGTTGACGCGGTAATCGCGGGCCCAATCGATCGGACCGCCGAGTGCGACCGGACCAGTCCCGAGCAGGTCCACCGTCCGATTGCATGCGAGTTCCGCAGCAGCAAGAATGCGCGCGCGCTCGCCCGGTTCGATGCGGTCGAGCTCTCCGCCATCGATCGCAGAGGTCCAAGCCGGAAAAGGCCGCTCGCGCAGCCGCGTCCACAACTGGTCGACTGAGGCGGCGCGGGCCAGCGACAGCAGCCGCTGGCGGCCGAGGTTGCGCTCGCGAATTGGCGCCAGCCAGCGGTCGAGTTCGCGTTCGCCCTCCTGCAGGATGCGTTGCGCGACAAAACCCGGCGGCTTGCTCAGGACCCTTCGGACCCGACGCGCGGCATCAAGCAACCGCATCGGACAACCGCGACGTGTCGACCTGTTTGCCGTCGACCCACAGATCGTACCAGGCGGTCAGATTGAAGATCGCCCAGAGATACAGGCTGGTATCCATCCGTCCGCGGAAATGCCAGTCGAACAGCTTCTCGATATAGCGGACGTTGAGCAGGCCGCGCCGCAGCAGGCCCGAAGACAGCACAGAGGCGCGGACCGCGTGGCCGAAATCGCTGCGCATCCAGTCGCTCATCGGTGCTCCGAAGCCCATCTTCTTCCGATAGATGATGTTGTCCGGGATCAGGCCTTCGACCGCTTTCTTCAGCAGATATTTCGGTTCGCCGCCCTTGGTCTTCCATTCCTCGGGGATGTCCATGGAAAACTCGACCAGCTTGTGATCGAGGAACGGGACACGCGCCTCCAGCGATTCCGACATGCCGATCTTGTCGACACGCATCAGCAGGAGTTCCGGCAATCGCAGCCTGAACTCGCTGTGGATCATCCGCGTCAGCGGATCGGAATTGGGGAATTTGACGTCGAACGGATCGAGAAAGCTGCGGACGATGTTGAAGCTGTCCAGTTTCATATATTCGGGATCCAGCAGGCCCGCGGCTTCGGCATAATGGTCGCCCGACATGCCGGCAACGCCATCCATGTTCACCAACTGGCCCTTCATGATGTCGGGGAATACCATGGCGCCCGACCAGAAATGTTCGCGGCTGCGCGCGGCGCGATCGATGATGTCGGCATAAACGGGCAGCTTCGGATGCATGCCGGACAACAAGTTCGCGGTGCTGGCGGCTAGCCGCTGCGCCGGCTGCGGCAGGTACTTCCGAAACGGCGACCAGTATTTGTGGTACATCTTCAGATAGGCCATGTAGCCTGAATATCCGCAAAACTGTTCGTCCGAACCCTCGCCGACCTGCACGACCTTCATGCCGTTGTCGTGCGCGAGCTTGGAGACGAAATAGAGCGGGATGCAGACCCAGTCGGCGATCGGCTCGTCCTGCGAGTGGATCATCTTCGGCAGATAGTCGATCATGTCCTTCTTGTTGATCGATATCTCATGATGGTTGGTGCCGAACTGGCGCGCGATCTGGTTGGCCGAATCGTATTCGTTGAGATGCTTGTAGTCGCTGAAACCGATGGTGAAGGTCTCGACCGGGCGGCTCGAAAACTCGCTCATCAGCGCGACGTTGGTGGAGGAATCCACTCCGCCCGACAGGAACACGCCCATTGGAACGTCCGACATCATCCGCTTCTCGACGCTTGCGCGGAGCCGGTCGCGAATGCCGGTGACGTAGAAATCCTCCAGCGCCGCTTCGGATAGTCCTGCCGTCTCGGACGGGTCGATCCCCATTCCGGGAACGGCATCCCAGTAACGCGACACGGCGGCCTTGCCTGCGCGGTCGATCATCATGCAGCAGCCAGCCGGCAACTTGAAGATTCCGCGCATCATCGTCATCGGCGCGGGCGTCGTGAGGAAGGACAAATAGTGAAACATCGCCCGCGGATCGATTTCCGGCGAGAAGTCCGGATGCTGGACCAGCGCCTTCATCTCGGAAGCGAAGGCGAACCTGCCGTTGATGCGCGCATAGTACAGCGGCTTGACCCCGATCCGGTCCCGCGCCAGCGACAGCAATCCCCTGCGCTCATCCCAGATTCCGAACGCATAGTCGCCCTCGATGCGCTGAAGCAGGCCTTCGAGACCCCACTCCTCGTAGCCATGGACCAGCACCTCGGTATCGCTGTGGTCGGTGCGAAACTGGTGGCCCCGCGCAACGAGTTCGGGCCGAAGCTTGGCGTGGTTGTAGATCTCCCCGTTGAAGGTGATGACAACCGCACCGTCCTCGTTCTTCATCGGCTGCGTTGCAGCAACATTGAGATCGACAATGGACAGGCGCCGATGACCAAGACCTACCTTGCGATCGGTCGCGATCCAGGCGTCCGCCCCGTCAGGACCGCGGTGTCCCATGGCATCACGCATACGTTCGAGAACGGTGAGATCCACCGCACCGGCACCGTAAGAGAGCAAACCGACTATTCCGCACATTCAGAACTGACCTTGCTTTTCGGAGCCAACCGCCATTTGCTGCGGCGCCTCCCCGATGAGCCCATTGTTCGACATCGCAGTCAGGATGGCTTCGACATGCCGCTTCCACGTATAGCGGTTCAAGACCTCCGCACGGGCCATCTTCGCTACTTTAGCAGCCGCCGGCATGTCATCGACGACGGCCCGCAACGTCCGCTTGAACGCCCACGGATCGCCCGGCTCATACAAAAATCCGCACATTTCGCCGGCTCCGGGCGGCATTGATCCCAGCGCGGTCGCGCCCTTGCCAGCGATGACGTCCGAAATCTGCCCTAGCGCAGCTGCCACGATCGGCTTTTCCATTGCCATATATTCGAACAATTTCGTCGGCGATCCGAAGAACCCGGAACCGTCGGTATTCGGTACATGCGGAGATACCAGCAAATCAGCGCACGCCAGATACTTAGCAGCTTCCGATTGCGCCACCAATCCGGTCAATGTCACATATCGTGACACTTCCTCCGACCCGACCAGTTCGCGTACCGCCGCCATCTTCAGGCCGTCTCCCACCAGCATGAAATGGAGCTTGTTTCGCCGTATCCACGCCGAATCGTCACGAACCATGTCGGCAATGCATTGAGCGAGGAATTCCACACCGTGCCACTGCCCGAACGTTCCGATGAACCCGACAATCAGGGCGTCCGGCGATATGTCGTAACGGCCGCGGAGCGCCGCCAGATCCTCTGCCCGGAACCGCCGGGGGTCGAATAGAGCCGGATCGACGCAATTCGGATACACCACAATGCGTTCGGCGGGGATGCCGCGACGCTGCAGATCGTGGCCCAGTTCGTCGGAAACCGTCACGATCAAATCCGCGGTCGCCAGTGCGGCGGATTCGGTTGCTACCGCCTCGTCGTGAAGGGCTAGCCGCGTCCCCCAGTTCGCCGCGGCCCAGGCCTCCGAGCCGTTGAATTCGAGCACGACCGGAATGTTCAACTTCCGTCCCAGGTGTGGGCCGGTAAAATTGTGCAGCGAGAAACGCTGGTAGATGAACGACCACGGATTGGCGCGATGCCGGGGAATGATCTGCCGTTCGATCAGCTCCGCATAACGATAGAAATTCAGTTCCGGCGGAACGGCTAGCAAGGTCTCCGGCTGAAGCTTGAGCGGCGTCGCGCCGCGCCTGTCGGTCGGGATCTGCTTCAGGCTGGCATAGTCGAGCTCGAACCCATGATCGAGAAATCCATCGATCACGCCGGCCGTGTGCCCAACCGAGCCGCCCACCGCGGTACCCAACGAGATGTTCGCATCGAGATAGAGGATACGCGTGCCGGAACCGGATGTAACCTGCCGCGGCATCGGTGCTTGCCTCATCGCATCGCCATCACGCAGCATCCGCGCGAGCGACCGCCGCGACGACAGCGTGTCACGGATCACCGCCACCACATGCCGGATCGCGCGAAGGCGACTGACCGTTTCGACACGCAGGTCCGGCCAGACCACCTTGATCGCCTTGGCGCGCGTGAACGACGCGGCGATCGACAGCGGCCCGACCAGTACCCTTGCCACGTCGCTCTCAAGCGCGACAATGACCTCGTCGGCCCTGATGTTGCGCAACTCGCGCACACCGGCAGTCAGCGACAATTTACGCAGGCTTGCGGCATCGAAGTAGGCGTCGACGGGGCCGCAGAGTTTTTCGAGCCGCTCGGAAAACTCCTTGGTAACCGGATGAAAGCTCATCACGACGACGCGCGATAAAGATGTCTTATGTGAGGGCATAGAATTCCGTGTGCGCGTCGCGGCCCTGCGCCGGGCTGGATCGTAAGGCAGGGACGGATTGCCTGAAGAGGATCGTTTTTTCAACCGCGGATTGCCCCGAACGGCGTGAAATCCGGTCTATGGCATGCCATGAACCCGGTTCGCTTCGGTCGAAGCCAGCCGCGTCTTCTGGCACCACAGCCTGAACAAGAGCTCAACGGCTGCTCCAGATAGCAGCAGCAGGAACAGCTTGATGGGAAAAAGGTAAAGCTCGACGTAATTGAAGAGCGCCGCCTGACCGAGGAATGTCGCGACAAAAATCCAACTCACCATGATGACCGCATCGAAGGTCGTCCACCCGGGCAACCGACGCATCAGCGCTATCCGTGCGAAAGCTAAGACAACCGCAGCCACAATGAGCACAAGCCACATCTTGTAAGTCTTCAGAGCGACCGCCAGCTTCCTCAGATAGATGATCGCAACGTCGAGCGGATGACTGAGTACGAGCCGAAAATATTCGCGCTTCAAAATCGCGTAGTATTCGGCCGACAGGTATTTCACCGCAGGATCCACGCGTTTGACGGTCTGCACCCCGTGTTCGTCATTCCACACGATGCCGAAGGGATTCTCGACCACTCCCAGGCCGATATAGAGATTGTGCCACGCCCCGTGCTGCTCCATCCTGTCGGACGGGGCAATGTGAAGAACGGCATCGCGGGCACGGAGGATGGCGTATGGCGTTCCGATCGTCAGGATTACGGCGCTCCCGACCACGATGTGGACGAGCGCCGCGTACCGCATTTTCCCGGCTTGCAGGGAATAGCCGAGACCAAGGGCGAGCAAGCTGGAAAGCACGCCCATAAGTCCGATCGCCTCCCTGAAAACCATTCCGATGGCAAGACCGGCGAGACCAAGAGCGATCCACAGCCACCACAGCCACCGTGACGGACTGGCAGGTGGAGCGCCGAGAATCGCGAGCGGCAGCAGGGCCGCGAGACAGGCAACGCCAAAATGCCCGGGATGGGGCCCGAGGAAATGAAACTGATTGGCGATCGCAGCACCGCCTGTCAGAACGAGAAATGACAACCACGGCATCCGAAGCGAGAACAGCAGCGCGGCCAGCGCCGCGATCCCGACATAGTTGAGGATGGTATTGGCCCGAGAAACGTCGGCTTCGACGACCACCGCTCCGGTCAGAGCGGCATAAGCCGCCATCGCCAGAGCCGGGCCAGGATCGTCACCGGCCGAGACATCCGCGATCGGCACAAGCCGGCCGTCCTTGCAAAGCACCAGGACGCCCTTGGTCGTACGCGCGCATTCGGCACTCCGTACCCAGATCGAAGACGACGACCACTCACCGGTCTGGAGACCGCCTGCTCTGTCCAGCGATCGAAAAAGGCAAGGGATCGAAAAGGCCATCAGCGTCACGAGCAACACGATTGCCTGGACGCGTCTACGGCTCAACAGCGCAACGGCCGAGCGTGACAAGTCAGACGCCCTCCTCCGCGAAATTCCTGTCAATCGCGCCCACCGCAAATCGCCTCACGGCTGCTCTGACGATAGACGTAAGCGGTGACCTCTCCCGCGGCGCCTGTGGCGAGATGCTCGTTGTGTATCGACGGCACAGGCTTGAGATCCGCAGGTGAACGCGCCGAGACCAGTAGCGCAGGGCGCTCGAAGGCGGTGCAGTGGGTGCCGGCCGCGAGAAAATTCCTGTATCGATCGACGACCGGCCCAACACTGCGCTCAAGCTCCCCCTGCCGTACCGCGCGATTGTCTGTCGCCGGATACCACGCATCTCGAAAGCTGAACAGGTAATTCAGATGCGCTCCGGCACGCTGCCTGATTTCCGAACGCAGCATTTGCTCGGCCTGCTCGGCGCTCACACCGGTGCGGAACCAGTGCTCGAAGAGCCCGGGTTCGTAACTGCTCGGTGCCGCACTCGTAGCTTCCGGGGGCATATTCGGAATGAACTTCATGGCGACGCGGTAGAACGTCAGGACGGGAGTTATTCGATCTCTGGTTCGCACCTGCGTAATCACGGCGACGCCGGCATTCTCGAACACCAGGGTCGCCCGGTTGATCGTATCCGGGCCGATCTTCTCCAGCGCGCGGGCAATCGCGACCGATTCCATGTTGTAGGACCGCCATACCGCAAACGCGGCCTTCTCGGTCTGCACCGCGACGACGACGATGACGGCGGAAACGACCCACAGCAGCGGTGTGAGCAAGCGCGGCCACGTGTCGCGGAACGGCATGACCGAAAGAGCGGCGACGCCGCCGAACACCAGCAGCGGATAGTGGACAGTGCGCTCCCAGTCCCGCGCGCTGAACATCATCCCCGTTAAGAGCTGCTGATTGCTCACCAGCAACGGAGCTATCAGACAACCCAGCGCGAGAAAGGCGAGCGGCTGACGGCGCCCGCAGCACAGCGTCCAGATGCCGAACGGAACGCCGAGGATTAGACTGCCGATGATCGCGGGCGACAGGATCGGCAGCCGTGTCCGATAGGTCAGATCTTCGGCCAGACCTGCACTCGTTTGACCGCCGTTGCGATCCCAGTAAACGGCGGCGAGCGACACCAGTACCGCACCCAGCAAGCCGACCGCGATGACGACCGCCGACGTCCTCCTGAACCATGCGAGTACCAGCATGAATCCGCCGGCAACGGTCGCGACGGGTAACGTCACGAAGGTGTAGCCGATTGGCAGTAACGAAATTCCCGCGACCGTCGCCGCGAACATTCCCGGCTCACGCCTTTGGTCCGGCCGCGCCAATCGGGCAAGCAACCCGAGAGTGAGGAACATCAGCGCGAGGCTCAGTTGCGGCTCCGGCGTCCGGAAGATCGCGAGAAAACTCGTCTCGTAGGACGGAACGAGATTGGGATGGATCAGGCTTGCAAGTCGAGAGAACACCAGAATGTTGAATCGGTCAGACGTCCAGAGCAACACGTTGCCGAGCGAAAGCAGGTCGTTGGCAAAAACCAGCAGCAATGCGATCAGTATGCGTGCGGAGCGGCCGGATACGATCTGGCTGGCGGCGAAATAGGCGGCACAGGTCGCGACGAACGGAAACAGGAAATCCGATACAATTAGCGTCGCATCCAGCGATCGAGCGGCGAGACCGTAAACCGCGCTAAGAGCGAACCCGGACAAGGCGCGGGTGGCTCTGAGCGTTCCCAGAAACCAGCTTAGAACATAGGTGTCCTCGTCATAGGCCCCGTGGAAGTATCTGAAATCACCTATCTCGTGTACAAATTTTAGATGGGGCCAGAGCCCCAGAATGCCGACAAAACCGGCGACGGAAATCGCCGCCAGCACGTCGGACCGCAAGAGCCCGCGGAACACTGCAGATTTGTTCGACACGTCCAATTCCAGGCAAATGCCGGACCGTCCGGACCGGGATGATATTTCAGGGGCGCGGCACAACCTGCGGCAGTCCTAGCATGACGCGGGGAATAGCACATCGACAATCCATCTGATACATCGGCAACGGCCAAAATGCACGGGCATGGCGGTATCGCTTCGAAGGCCGCCGGGGCGACGCATCGGGCCGTCCTGAACGTGGGTATTTTACAGAGAGAATGTTGTGGCTATAAGGCGCCCGTTGCAGCCATGTTGAGTTCATGACGAAATACCGTCCCGACATCGACGGACTCCGGGCGATCGCCGTACTTCTGGTCCTGGGATTTCACGCGTTTCCGAAAGCGGTTCCGGCCGGCTTCATCGGCGTTGACGTATTTTTTGTGATCTCTGGTTTCCTCATTACCGGAATCATCCTGCAGAACGAATTTTCGTTCGCGCGGTTTTACGCACGCAGGGCCCGGCGTCTGTTCCCGGCATTGATTCTGGTGGTCGGCGCATCGCTGGGCTTTGGATGGCTCTACCTGACGCCCGGACTGTTCGACGCACTCGGCAGGCAGGTCGCCGCGGCGGCGCTGTTCGCACCGAACCTGCTGTTCTGGTCGGAGGCGGGGTATTTCGATTCTTCCGCGCTGACGAAGCCTCTCCTGCATCTATGGTCGCTCGGAGTCGAAGAACAATTTTACCTGCTCTGGCCGGTGCTGATGCTGGCGATCGCAAGGCTTCGCCTGAAGACGCAATGGGTCCTGCTGGCGCTTACTGCACTGTCGCTGCTGCATTGCTGGAGCCTGCAACGATACGGATTGTCGTCGGCAGCGTTCTATTCTCCGTTTGCCCGCGCCTGGGAGCTTTCGGCCGGCGGCCTGCTCGCAACCCTGGAAAGGGAAAACCGCAAGTCCGGCACCTCCTCGGCCTGCGTCGTCGCCGGCCTCGCCGCGATCGTTCTTGTCGCCCTCTTCATCGGCAGCGAATCGGGATGGCCGAACAAGATGGCTGTGCCGGTCGTTGCCGGGACGATGCTGGTAATTTACTTCGGCGACACATCGACGCTGGCCCGGCTGACGCTGGCGAGCCCGTTGATGGTTTTCCTCGGAAAGATCAGTTACCCGCTCTATCTCTGGCACTGGCCAATCCTGGTATTTGCCTACGTCAAGAATGGCGCCCCGCTGTCGCCCACACAGGCCTGGCTGGCACTGCTTGCTAGTACCGGACTTGCGATCGTCACCTACCTCATGATCGAGGAGCCACTGAAGAAGCGGTTCCGGCTGATGCCGCTTGCCCGCGTCACGGCGCTGGCGCTCGCCGTCATAGGGACGGCGGGCCTTGCGGTCCATCTCCTGGGCGGCTTGCCACAGCGTCTGCCTGCCACGCTGCAGGCAGCCCTCGCCTACGAGCAATATGACTACAAGTCGGATGCCTACAATCCCGGGTGCTGGCTCGCCAACGGACAGGACACGTCTCAATTGCTTCCGGTCTGCTTGAAGAGCGGCCGCAGCGACGTGATCGCCATTTGGGGCGATTCCCATGCAGCGCGATTGTCGCCGGGGCTTCGCGAGATTTTCGGCGCTGACCGCATTTCGCAGCTCACCCGAAACGGCTGCGCGCCGCTGCTGGGGCTCGGCGAACCAGCATCACCCGGATGCAGTGAGGGTAATGCCGCCATTCTGGAGTTGCTTCGAAGACATCCGCCACGCATCGTCATCCTGTTCGGTGCATGGCAGAATTATCCAGACGAATGGAACAGTGGATCGGGCTATGCAACGATGCTGCGCACGACGATCGACGCCATCAAGGCTGCGGGCGTCGCCGATGTTCTCGTGATCGGCCCGGCACCAAGGTTCGACCCCAGCCTTCCATCCCGGCTGCTTCAGACATGGCTGCTGAACAACTCTAGCAACTTGCCGGACCGGCTGGGGATCGACCTTGCCGCGACATCGTCCATCGAGAACGGAATCGAGCGCGTCGCCCGTTCGAGTGGGGCGCGCTATATGTCGCTTCTCAAGCTGCTTTGCAGCGAAGCCGGGTGCCTGACCAAAATACCGGATTCGACCAGCGACCTGCTGACATGGGACTATGGGCACCTGACCACCAAAGCCGCGGTGTTGGTCGCGCGGGCCATCGAGCAGAACGCCGACGCGATGACGAAGTGAACGGCGCGTGAAATATCAGGGTTGGCGGATTTCGAGAACCCGTTCCAGTTCGGCCTGGGCGTCGAGCAGGTCTGACGCTGCCGACCACGCGAATGCCGCGTCGGTGGCTCCGGATGCCAGCGTCAGAAGCGCCCCGAGTTCGAGCCGCAACGTGCTGACCATCGACGCCGTCGCCGGTTCCGGAAGGCGTGGCTTGCCGTCAACAGTCATCGACGCGTGCACGCTGCCGAAGTCGACTGCCGCGTGACCGAAATCGGTACGGATTTCCACCAGCCGCCTCCGCGTCGATGCCGCGGCGTCGAACCGGCATTCGTGTCGGCCTCCCCCGCTATCGCCGAAAACGAGATAGCCGCGACGCGCGTCAGGGCTTTCGCGGGCGACGGACACTGCAAGCTTCCCGCCCGGAACGAAAATTCGAAGAATTGAGAACACGTGCGGCAACAGGTCATGGATCAGACCGGTCTCGTCATGCCGGACCTTGACGGCGCCGTATCGCTCCTCGCTCTCGATGTCGTCCCATACAATCGAGACGTCAGCCGTACCGGATGCAGCCAGTTCCGCGGCAATCTGATGAAAAGCTGGCAGAAAGGCAAATTCCGTTCCGACGGCGAGCACGCGTTTCGCCTGCGCTGCTGCGGCAACGAGCGAACGTCCGCTGTCACAATCGACGCTGAGCGGTTTTTCGACGAGGAGATGCAAGCCGTGGCTCAGCGCCTCCATTCCGTCCCGGACATGATCCCGTGGCCGGCTCGATATGATGGCAGCCTGCGGTCTGCGGTCCGCCGCCATCGCCTCGGTCAGGCTGGAGACGACGGCAAGGCCGGCGAGATCGGCGCGCGCCGCGGCCCACGCTCGCACCTCCTCGGGCCGGCTGCGGGCCGCCAGAACGATGCCGTCCGTCGACCCCCGCGCCGCCATGGCGACCGACAGCCAGGTCCGCCCCCAGCGGCCGCCTCCGACGATGACCAGCGGAACCGGCAACGACGCCATCCGCCAGAAGCCGGCGAGTTGGGTGAAGATTGCGGTCAGGGGCGCTCCCCGCTTCAGGACAGCGGCTTGACGCCGCGGAGGTAGTATTGAGCGCCGAACGGCAGATAACCCAGGATCTGATCCAGCCCGCTGAGCAGTGGTCCCGATGGTGGGACCGAGATGATCGTCCTAGTTTCCACCTGGGCGAACCCGGCCTCGGCGAACATTCGGCGCAATTTGCCGGGGCGCAGCAACACGGCATCCTTGTCGATGTCGCAGGTCTTGACGATGTACTGGGTCGCGGGATTGTAGGGGTTGTGCTCAAACACGAGCGCCAGTCCGCCCGGCTTGATCACACGACGCATTTCCGCGACGAAACCGGTCCATTGCGGCGGCGGAACGTGATGCATGACGCAGACGGTGAACACGACGGAGAATTGCCCGTCGCGGTACGGCAGCCGGTCGCCATCGAAGGCCGAATACTGCACGAACGGGTGGCTCTCCGCCGCCAGTTGAATGCTCTGTCCGGAGACGTCGATGCCGTGCAATTCGTGGAATTTGCCTTCGAGGCCGGGATGATAGGCGCCGAGCCCGCAGCCGAGATCGAGAACGTCGAGATCTTTCACCTCGTCGAAATGCTCGCGCGCAAGCCGCAGGATATGTTCACGCTTGAGGTCGATATAGAAGGAATGCTCGCGGCCGGCGAACGACAACGACGCATTTATCTTGGCCTCATAGTCGGCAGCGGCATCGTCGAAATCCCTGGCGACCTGTGCCTGGGTCACGTGCGAGGTTTTTTGCTCGTTCATGATCGGTCTCCCGTCACAGCATCTCCATCCCGCCGCGCGGCAAACACCCAGCCTCGCAGCACGAAAAAATTCAGGATCGGCACTACCACACAAACACCGATTGCGCCCCACAGGTAAGGCCAGTGCATCAGCCCGACGGCGAATGCCATCACGCACCAGGAGACGGCCAGGCCGGCGAGCGACGTCACCACGAACCGCACGATCTGGTCGAAGCCATCGTCCTTCACGCGAAAGGCAAATCGGCTTTGCAGCAGGTACGAGATCACGACGGACACCAGATAAGACGACACCGACGAGGCGACCGGAGAGATCCCGAACACCAGCACCAGCGCGTTCGTTAGAAAGAAATAGATCAGCGTGGTCGTCACGCCGGACACGCCAAAGCGCAGCGCCAGTTGCAGCGGCGACGAAGTCAGCATCGCCAGCACGCCGGACGCGGAGCCGGCCCGGTCTCCCGTTTCGCTGGCCCGCGGATTGGTCATCACGTCCAGCGCTTCCAGGGCGCGTTGCCCGTGTTCCAGAGTGCTTCGAGTTCGCGCTGATCGCGCAGCGTATCCATCGGCTTCCAGAAGCCCTGATGACGGAACGCCGCCAGCGCGTTGTCCCTCGCCAGCCGCTCCAGCGGCTCGCGCTCGAAGGAGGTATGATCGCCGTCGATGTAATCCACGACCGAAGGCTCGACGACGAAAAATCCGCCGTTGATCCATCCCATTTCGTTGTCGGGCTTCTCGTGAAAGCGGGTCACGGTTTCGTTGTCGCCGATATCGAGAATGCCGAAACGTCCGGGCGACGGCACTGCCGTCACCGTGGCGATGCGGCCGTGGGCGCGGTGGAAATTCACCAGTGCGCGAATGTCGACGTCGGACACGCCATCGCCATAGGTGAGACAGAACGCTTCATTGCCGACATAGGGCGCGATCCGCTTGATGCGGCCGCCGGTCATGGTGGTGAGACCGGTGTCGACCAGCGTCACGGTCCAGCGCTCGCCCGGGTCACCATGAAAGTCGACGCGATTTTCGCCGAGATGAACCGTGATGTCGTAGTTCTCGGTAAAATAGTTCACGAAATACGACTTGATCAAGTGGCCTTTGTATCCGCAGCAGATTACGAACTCGTCGAAACCTGCAGCGGCGTAGCTCTTCATGATGTGCCAGATGATCGGGCGCTCACCGATCTGGACCAGCGGCTTCGGCAGTATTTCCGTGGCCTCCGCAAGCCGCGTGCCCATGCCTCCTGCCAGAATGACAACCTTCATCGATCTGCGCCCTGTATCGCCTGAGCTGTGATTATGCCCGGCTTTGCCGGGCGGGACAATGCGGCGGGGGTTAGCCCGACGGAACACTGGATATCCCGGCTACCGGATCGACGTCGACGTAACCGTCTAGTGGTTCGGCGCTTCGCTCAAATAGCTCGCGATATCGCGCTCCACCAGTTCACCGCCACCGACGCCGGTGTAATGGTCTCGGTACCATGACGCCGTGCGCTCGATAGCTTCCCTCGAACGCCATCGCGGATACCAGCCCAGTTCGCGCTGCGCCCGGCTCGAATCGATCGCCAGCAGCTTTGCCTCGTGGCGCACAGGCGCCTGGCTCGACTCGGTCATCCATTTTGCGTCGCCACCCCAGGCGGCAACGAAGCGATCGGCCACTTCACCTACCGTCAGGACGTCCTCCTGCGCCGGGCCGAAATTCCAGGCGTCGATATCTGTCTTCCGATGCGCCAGGTCCTCGGCCAGCATCATATATCCGCTGAGCGGATCGAGAACGTGCTGCCAGGGGCGCGTGGAAGCGGGGTTACGGCAGACCAGCGGCTGGCCCGCACCGATCGCGCGCGCGGCATCAGGCAGCAGCCGAAAGTCCGCCCAATCGCCGCCACCGATAACATTGCCCGCGCGTGCCGTCGCAATCCGGATCGGATTGGGCGGCGGGAAAAACGACCGCGCCATCGAATGCGCGACGATTTCGGCGGCGGCTTTCGACGCGCTGTAGGGGTCGGCGCCGCCGAGTGGATCCCCCTCCCGAAAGGCGCGCGACGCCCCGTCGTTCTGGTAGACCTTGTCGCTGGTGATGACGACGATCGCCTTGAGGTTTGCGGATTTCCGCGCCGCCTCGAGCACCCGGACCGTACCCAGCACGTTGGTCTCGAACGTCGCCAGCGGATCGTCGTAGGAGGTGAGGACGATCGGCTGTGCCGCCAGGTGAAACAGCACCTCGGCGCCGGACTCCGCCAAGGCCGCTTTCACGGCTCCCAGATCGTTGATATCGCCAACCCGGCGCGTATGCCCGGCAAGCCTTAATTCCCTGTAGAGCAGCTTTTCCCGCTCGTCCTTTCCGAATCCGAACGTTTTGGCGCCGAGATGCGACAGCAGGGAAACCAGCCAGGCGCCCTTGAAGCCCATATGCCCGGTGACGAAGACACGTTTGCCGTTCCAGAATTGCCGATCGACCTGCCGCATGCTCACCGCTGCAAATCCCGTTCGACCACGTCGATCGTGTGATTGAAATTGACCAGTTCGGAAATGATCGTCGGCGGACGCATCCGGACCTGATCGTAGATCCGTCCGACATAGATGCCGAGCACGCCGAGAAAGAGACTGTTCAGTCCGATCCCGAACAGAATGAGAATCTGCGTGGTCGTGAATCCGGGCGGCAGGTATTGATGCGAGAACAGCCGGAGCACCAGATAGAAGCTCGCCAGAACCACGGACGCGGTCGCGATCGAGAGCCCGACATAGAACGAGAATTGCAGCGGCAGGCTGGAATGAGCGATGATCCCGTCCATGGCGAGGCGCAGGAGGCTGCGAAA
>JAQSDT010000423.1 GCA_029946075.1 bacterium
TCCGCATCGCCTCCACCAAGGCGACGCAGAAGATCACCAAGGCCATGCAGATGGTCGCAGCCTCCAAGCTGCGCCGTGCGCAGACCGCTGCCGAAGCGGCGCGGCCCTACGCGGAAAAAATGGACGCGGTGATTTCCAACATCGCGACCGCAGCGGCGGGCTCGCCCGGCGCCCCGGCGCTGCTGGCCGGCACCGGCAAGGATCAGGTCCATCTGCTGCTGGTCTGCACCGGCGAGCGCGGCCTGTCGGGCGCCTTCAACTCGTCGATCGTGCGTCTCGCCCGCGAGCGCGCGCTGTCGCTGATGAACCAGGGCAAAGAGGTCAAGTTCTTCTGCGTCGGCCGCAAGGGTTACGAGCAGCTCCGCCGCCAGTTCGATCGTCAGATCGTCGAGCATCTCGACCTGCGCTCGGTGCGTCAGCTCGGTTTCGTCAACGCCGACGATATCGCCAGGAAGATTCTGGCGCGTTTCGACGCCGGCGAGTTCGACGTCTGCACGCTGTTCTACTCGCGCTTCAAATCCGTGATCGCCCAGATCCCGACCGCGCAGCAGGTGATCCCGCTGGTGGTGGAAGCCCCGGCTGCGAACGCCGGCCCGTCGCCGTCCTACGAATACGAACCGGAAGAAGACGAGATTCTGACGGGGCTTTTGCCGCGCAACCTCGCGGTGCAGATCTTCCGCGCCCTGCTGGAAAACAACGCCTCGTTCTACGGCGCGCAGATGAGCGCGATGGACAACGCCACCCGCAACGCGGGCGACATGATCCGCAAGCAGACCTTGATTTACAACCGCACCCGTCAGGCCCAGATCACCAAGGAGCTGATCGAGATCATCTCCGGCGCCGAGGCGCTCTAGCCATTCGCGCGATGGACTGACTTCCAGAGACAGAATTCGAAGGAGAGAGTTTTATGGCCGCACCAGCAAACCAGACCGGACACATCACCCAGGTCATCGGCGCCGTCGTCGACGTGCAGTTCGAAGGGCATCTGCCCGCCATTCTGAACGCGATCGAAACCAGGAACGCCGGCAACCGCCTGGTGCTCGAAGTGGCGCAGCATCTCGGCGAATCCACCGTGCGCACCATCGCGATGGACACCACCGAGGGTCTGGTCCGCGGCCAGGAAGTCACCGACACCGGCGCGCCGATCCGCGTGCCCGTCGGCGACGGCACGCTCGGCCGCATCATGAACGTGATCGGCGAGCCGATCGATGAAGCCGGTCCGATCGTCGCCTCCGGCGTCCGCCCGATTCACGCCGAGGCGCCGACCTATACCGACCAGTCCACCGAAGCCGAAATTCTCGTCACCGGCATCAAGGTCGTCGACCTGCTGGCGCCTTACGCCAAGGGCGGCAAGATCGGCCTGTTCGGCGGCGCCGGCGTCGGCAAGACCGTGCTGATTCAGGAACTGATCAACAACGTCGCGAAGGCGCACGGCGGTTACTCCGTGTTCGCCGGCGTCGGCGAGCGTACCCGCGAAGGCAACGACCTCTATCACGAGTTCATCGAATCCAAGGTCAACGCCGATCCGCACAATCCCGATCCGAGCGTCAAGTCGAAGTGCGCGCTGGTGTTCGGACAGATGAACGAGCCGCCCGGCGCCCGCATGCGCGTGGCGCTGTCGGGTCTGACGGTCGCCGAGAACTTCCGCGATCAGGGCCAGGACGTGCTGTTCTTCATCGACAACATCTTCCGCTTCACGCAGGCCGGCTCGGAAGTGTCGGCGCTGCTCGGCCGTATTCCTTCGGCCGTGGGTTATCAGCCGACGCTCGCCACCGACATGGGCGCGCTGCAGGAGCGCATCACCACCACGCACAAGGGCTCGATCACCTCGGTGCAGGCGATCTACGTGCCGGCCGACGACTTGACCGACCCGGCGCCCGCCACCTCGTTCGCCCATTTGGACGCGACCACGGTGCTAAACCGCGCGATCTCGGAAAAGGGCATCTACCCGGCGGTGGATCCGCTCGACTCGACCTCGCGCATGCTGTCCCCGCTGATCGTCGGCGAGGAGCACTATCAGACCGCGCGTATGGTTCAGCAGGTGCTGCAGCGCTACAAGTCGCTGCAGGACATCATCGCCATTCTGGGCATGGACGAATTGTCGGAAGAAGACAAAATCGCCGTCGCCCGCGCCCGCAAGATCGAGCGCTTCCTGTCGCAGCCGTTCCACGTCGCCGAAATCTTCACGGGATCGCCGGGCAAGTTCGTCGACCTCGCCGACACCATCAAGGGCTTCCGCGGCCTCTGCGAAGGCAAGTACGACCATCTGCCGGAAGCGGCGTTCTACATGGTCGGCAACATCGAAGAAGCCGTCGAGAAGGGCAAGAAGCTCGCGGCTGAAGCAGCCTAAGAGGCGAATAGCGAATAGGGAGTGGCGAGTAGTTAGGAGCCGCTCCCTTATTTGACTACTCGCCATTCGCCACTCGCTACTTGCAGGTTCTCCATGGCCACCTTCCACTTCGATCTCGTGTCCCCCGAAAAGCTCGCCTTCTCCGGCGAAGTCGATCAGGTCGACGTTCCCGGCGTGGAAGGCGATTTCGGCGTTCTGGCCGGACATGCGCCGATCGTCGCCACGGTCCGTCCCGGTATCCTGACGATCACCACCGGCGGCTCTCAGCAGAAGGTCATCGTGCTCGGCGGCCTCGCCGAAATGTCGGAGAAGGGCCTCACCGTGCTCGCCGACGTCGCCACCTCGACTGCCGATCTCGACCGCGCCCGGTTCGCCGAAACCATTACCGAGATGGAAGCCAAGCTCTCGGAGCACGAAGGCTCCGAGCTCGATCACGCCATCGAACGGCTCGATCACTTCAAGAGCATCCAGCAGGAACTCAGCACCACGGCTATGCACTAGGCCCCGGGGCACAGCTTCGGGGCACCGCCAAGGCCCGGCAATATCAGCGCTCGTCACATGGTGGCGGGCGTTTTTCTTTTGCCGAACGGCGGCCGCGGAAAGTGGCCCGCAAGGCGGCGGCGGGCGTCAGCTCCGCCTGTCACGGCACGGTTGCGCCCGGGAACATCTGGCGGCATTGTTCCGGCGCTGGTGTTGCTCCGGGGTTGGGTTTCATGAAACGCAAGATCGCGGCGATTTTCGCGGCCGATATTGCCGGCTACAGCCGACTGGTTGCCGAGGACGAGGAAGAAACGCTACGCCGTCTGGCGTCCTACCGTCTCGTGACCGACGACTTCATCGCCAAGGGCGGCGGGCGCATTTTCAACACTGCCGGCGATGCCGTGCTCGCCGAATTCCCCAGCGCCGTCGAGGCCGTGCGCTGCGCGATCGACATCCAGGAAAGTCTGCGCACGCGCAACATGGCCTATCCGCCGAGCCGGCAGATGTCCTTTCGCATCGGCATCACCATCGGCGACGTGGTCGAACGCGACGGCGACCTTTTGGGCGACGGCGTCAACATCGCCGCGCGGCTGGAAGGCCTCGCCGAAGTCGGCGGCATCTGCATCTCGCGCGCCGTGCACGAACAGGTCGCCAACAAGCTCTCGGTGCAGTTCGCCGATATCGGCGCGCAGGAAGTGAAGAACATCCCGACGCCGGTTCACGCCTACATGGTGGCGATGCGGCGCGAGGACGGGACTTATGCGACGCCGCAGGTGAAGAAGCCGGTGAAGGCGCCGGTATCTGCGCAGCCGAACTGGATGTGGCCGGTCGCCGTCACCGTGGTTTGCCTTGCCGCGATCGGTGTCGGCGGCTTCCTCTATTTCACCCAGCTTGAAACCTCGGTCCAGAAGGTTGCAAGCAACGTGGCGAGCCCGTCGCCGTCACCGACGGCGGTTGCCGTAGCGTCGCCGTCGCCGGCACCACCGGCTGCTA
>JAQSDT010000424.1 GCA_029946075.1 bacterium
CGGCGACCGGCCCGGCGCGCTCGGCGATCGCCTTCAATTCCCCGGCCAGGGGATCGCGCACATCGATGGCGTCTCCCTGTTCGTTGATCCCGGTGACGTAACGCATCCAGCCCGCCACGGCGAGCGCGTGCGTGTCGATCGAGCGACCCGCCTTGAGGCGATCCTGCATGGTCGCGAGCAGACGCTGCGGCAGTTTCTGCGAACCGTCCATCGCGATCTGCCAGGTGCGGTGATGCAGCGCGGGGTTGGCAAAGCGCTGCAGCAGCGAGGTGCTGTAGGCGGCCAGATCGGTCCCGGCGGGCATTGCCAGCGTCGGCGCCGCGTCCGCCATCACCTGGCGCGCGAACGCCACGAAGCGATCATTGGTCATGGTGGCCGCGATGGTCTCGTATCCGGCGAGATAGCCGAGATAGGCCAGCGCGGAGTGACTGGCGTTGAGCAATCGCAGCTTCATATGTTCGAACGGCGTCACGTCGGCGACGAGCTGCACGCCTGCGGCGGCGAAATCCGGCCGGCCTGCCGAAAAACGATCCTCGACGATCCATTGCGTGAATGGCTCGGTGACGACCGGCCATGCGTCGGTCATGCCAAGCGCCGAAGAAACTGCGCCGCGGTCCGCATCCGTGGTTTCGGGCACGATCCGGTCCACCATGGTCGAGGGGAAGGCGACTTCCGCTTTGATCCATTTGGCGAGATCGCGGGACTGCAGCGCCGCGAACTGCATCACGATCCGCCCGACGGTGTGGCCGTTGGCGGAGAGGTTGTCGCAGGAGAGAACGCTGAAGGAGCCGGCGCCGGCATCGCGCCGGCGCGCGAGTGCGGCCACCAGAAACCCCGGCGCCGAGCGCGGCGCGCCGGGATTGGCGAGATCGTGCACGATGTCGGGATGGTCCTGGTCGAGCTCGCCGGTCTGCGGCGTATGGCAATAGCCCTTCTCGGTCACGGTCAGCGAGACGATGCGCGTTGCCGGGTTCGCCATCCGCGCAATCAGGCGTTCGGGATTTTGCCGCGCGGCCTCGACATCGAGCACCGAGCCGATGATGCGGTGATCGGTACCGGCGCCGGATCGCACCGCGACGGTATAGAGAGAGTCCTGCGGCGTCAGCGCATCGCGCGTCTCGGAATTTCGCAGGCTGGCGCCGACGATGCCCCAATCGGTCGCGCCGCCGCCGAGCAGATCGTCGATCACGACGGCCTGGTGGGCGCGATGGAAGGCGCCAATCCCGAGATGGACGATGCCGGGCGTGATACGGGTTCGGTCGTAAGCCGGTCGCCGGATATGGCGCGGCAGCCGGTCAAGGCTGGCGCTGGACAGGCGCAATTGACCGCCATTCGGGGCGAAAGTGGGGGATTTCGACGGCTCGCTTGACATGGGACGTCCGTTCCAGCTACTTCTGGTCAATTGGTAAGGCCAATTCAGATGTATTGGCCTTCGCCCAATCAAAGCAAGAAAAATCGATTCCATCCGGGGATCGTCGGGGAGAGACGAGCGTGCCGCTCGAAGCCGTGGAAGCACGACGCCTTTATCGTCAGGTTGCCGATCAGCTGCGCGCCTTGATCGACAGCGGCGAATATGGCGTGGGCGACCGGCTTCCGACCGAACGCGAACTTGCCGAACAATTGAAAATCTCGCGGCCGACGGTGCGCGAAGCGCTGATCGCACTGGAAGTTGAGGGCAGGGTCCGCATTCGCGTCGGCTCCGGAATCTATGTCAGCGAACCGGCTGTGCCCTCGCAGCCCGTGCCGGCCGAGATCGAAGGGCCGTTCGAACTGCTGCGCGCCCGCGAATTCATCGAAGGCGCGATCGCCGAACAGGCGGCAAGGGTTGCCACCCCTGAAGATATCGTGCGCATCGACGCTTCGCTTGAGGCGATGGCGACCGTGCAGCATCCCGGCGAGGATTCGATGGTCCACGACCGCGCCTTTCATGTCGCCGTCAGCGGCTGCCTCGACAACGCCGTGCTGGTCCGCGTGGTCGGCGAATTGTTCGACCAGCGCCTCAATCCCTACTTCGCCAAGCTGGCGCATTATTTCGAGAATCCGCAATCATGGAGCGCGGCGCTGGCCGAACACCGGGCGATCCGCGACGCCATCGTCGCGCGTAATCCGGAGGCGGCCGGCAAGGCGATGCGCGAGCATCTGGCGCGCTCGCAGGCACGCTTTGCACGAAATTTCGGAACGGAAACCTCGACCGCAACCCGCGTCAAGGCAAGGAGCAGCTGAACGATTCGGCTGAAAGAAGAAATTCGAACGGCCTGGCCCAGTGCCAGGGCGGTTGAGTGAAAAGCAAAATAGTAACAATGGAGGAAATTCCCGTGTTGAAGAAATTGACCATTGCATTCGCAGCTTCCGCCGCGCTGCTGGCGGCGACCACCTCGGGCATGGCGCAGACCAAGCTGAAATGGGCCCACGTCTACGAGACGTCGGAGCCGTTCCACACGGCGTCGGTCTGGGCCGCAGGCGAAATCAACAAGCGCACCAGCGGCCGTTATCAGATCGACGTCTATCCGGCGTCGCAGCTCGGCAAGGAGACCGACATCAACCAGGGCCTGTCGCTGGGTTCGGTCGATATCATCATCTCCGGCTCGAGCTTTGCGGCCAAGAGCTATCCGCCGATCGGCGTGACCTATTATCCCTACACTTTCCGCGATGCCGACCATCTGCTGGCCTACACCAAGAGCGACGTCTTCAAGGAATTGACCAAGGGTTATGAAGACAAGACCGGCCATCGCATCGTGGCGGTGACCTATTACGGCGTTCGCCACACCTCGTCGAACAAGCCGATCAAGACCTGCGCCGATATGAAGGGCCTCAAGATTCGCGTGCCCGACGTTCCGGCGTACCTTGCGATGCCGCGCGCCTGCGGCGCCAACACCGCGCCGATCGCATTCGCCGAAGTCTATCTTGCGCTGCAGAACGGTACGGTGGAAGCCCAGGAAAATCCGCTCACCACGATCGAGGCCAAGAAGTTCTACGAAGTGCAGAAGCACATCGTGCTGACCGGCCACATCGTCGATCACCTCAACACCATCATCTCCGGCGGCTTGTGGAAGAAGCTGTCCGAGGAAGATCGCAAGATCTTCACTGATGTAGCCCAGGAAGCCGCAACGAAGGCGACTGGGGAAATCAAGACCAACGAAGGCAAGCTGGTCGATTTCTTCAAGCAGAAGGGCCTGACGGTGACGGAGGTCAACAAGGCCGATTTTCGCGACACCGTGCTGAAGAACGTCACCTTCGAGAGTTTCGACTATCGCAAGGCCGACTGGGATCGCATCCAGGCGGTGAAGTGACGACGAAGTTGTCATCCCGGGGCGACGCGTAAGCGTCGAACCCGGGATCTCGAGATTCCGGGGGCGGCTCTTCGAGCCGCCCTGGAATGACGTGAGCCAAATATGCGACGCCGGGCTGGCGGAAGGATCATCTCCATGGTGGAAGTCCACAAGCAGATCACGGCGGACGAGATCGCCCATACGTTCGAGGAGGAGGCTCCCAAGGGCGCCGATCTCGGGCAGTACGCGATGGAAGACTGGCTGGCGCTGGTGATCTTCTGGATCATGGCCCTGTCCGTCTTTCTGCAGTTCTTCACCCGCTACGCCCTCAACGACAGCTACGCCTGGACCGAAGAGATCGCGACCTACTGCCTGATCGGCGTTGTCTTCATCGGCTCCTCGATGTGCGTACGTCTCTCGCGGCACATTCAGGTCGATCTGATCTTCCGCTACCTGCCGCATCAGCCGGCACGGGTGTTGTCGACCATCATCGACCTGATCCGGATCGCTTTCTTCGGCTACGCGATCAAGATCGTCTGGCAGTTCATC
>JAQSDT010000425.1 GCA_029946075.1 bacterium
ACCTATGACCTTCAGGTTATGAGCCTGACGAGCTACCGGGCTGCTCCACCCCGCGTTAAACCGTTGCGATGCCTTCGAAAACTGAACCGAAACGAAGCCGGCCAACGCTGGTTTGCGCCGATCGATCCGGTCCGGAGGCTTCCTGAGAAGGCAACCCGGGCATAGCCATCGGGTGCGAGGGGTATGTATCAACGTCCCCCTGCTTTGGAAAGGGGCAAGGTCCGGCTTTTGCAGTTTTTATGACGGCAAAACGAAGCCAAAAGGCGGGCTTTGCGGCCTGAAACCCCTCGATGGAACCGCTCTTGCCATAAACGCCGCAAAAGCGGAGTTTTGCGCCCCAATGCGCCGCCGCGAGGGGCGCGAGAAACAGAAAATCCCGGGGGGACAGGCGTGACGGATACATTCGATTACGTGGTGGTGGGCGGCGGCTCGGGCGGCTGCACGGTGGCGGGGCGGCTCTCGGAAGACCCGACCATTTCGGTGGCGCTGCTGGACGCCGGCGGCAAGAACGACAATTGGGTGGTCACCACGCCGTTTGCCCTGGTGCTGATGGTGGCCGGCAACGTCAACAACTGGGCCTTCAACACCGTGCCGCAGAAGGGCCTCAACGGCCGCATCGGCTATCAGCCGCGCGGCAAGGGGCTCGGCGGCTCCTCCGCCATCAACGCGATGGTCTATATCCGCGGCCACCGCACCGACTATGACGAGTGGGCCTCGCTCGGCAATTCCGGCTGGTCGTTCACCGACGTGCTGCCCTACTTCAAGCGCGCGGAGAACAATTCCGATTTCGGCGGCGAATATCACGGCAAGGACGGGCCGCTGTCGGTCAACAAGTCGCGCAGCGGCAATCCCGTGCAGCAGATATTTTTGCAAGCGGCGCAGGAAGCGCAGTTTCGCTTGCGCGAGGATTTCAACGCCGACGAGCATGAAGGCCTCGGCGTCTATCAGCTGACGCAGAAGAACGGCGAGCGCTGCTCCGCCGCACGCGCCTATATTCATCCGCATATGGGCAGCCGCGCCAATCTGCGCGTCGAGACCGGCGCGCACGCCACGAAAATCCTGTTCGAGGGCAAGCGCGCGGTCGGCGTCGAATACCGCCAGGGCAAGGAAGTGAAGCAGCTGCGCGCCCGGCGCGAGGTGATCGTCGCCTCCGGCGCCTTCCAGACGCCGCAACTCCTGATGCTGTCGGGCATCGGCGACAGCGCCGAACTCGCCAAGCACGGCATCGCCACCGTGCATCATCTGCCCGGCGTCGGGCAGAATTTGCAGGACCATCCGGATTTCGTATTCGGCTACAAGTCGGACAATCCTAATTTCAACGGCATCTCGCTGAAGCAGTTGCCGCGGTTGCTGCGCGCGATCGGCGAGTACCGGCGCAGCCGCACCGGGCCGATGACGTCGAACTTCGCCGAATGCGGCGGCTTCCTGAAGACGCGCCCCGATCTCGACGTGCCCGACATCCAGCTGCATTTCGGCATGGCGCTGGCCGACGATCACGGCCGCAAGCGCCACGGCGGCACCGGCTTCACGTGCCACGTCTGCCTGCTGCGGCCGAAGAGCCGCGGCAGCGTGACGCTCGGCAGCGCCGATCCTCAGGCGCCGCCGGTGATCGATCCTAATTTCCTCGGCGAAGCCGCCGATCTGGAATCGATGGTCGCCGGCTACAAGATCACGCGGCGGCTGATGGAAACGCCGGCGCTGCGCGCGCTGCAGAAGGAGGAGATGTTCACGCAGGGCGTCAACACCGACGACGAAATCCGCAACCTGCTGCGCCAGCGCGTCGACACGGTCTATCACCCGGTCGGTACCTGCAAGATGGGCGTCAACGACCCCCTCGCCGTGGTCGATCCGAAGCTGAAAGTGTACGGCGTCGAGGGCCTGCGCGTGGTCGATGCGTCGATCATGCCGACGCTGGTCGGCGGCAACACCAATGCGCCGACGATCATGATCGGAGAGAAGGCCGCCGATATGATCAAGGCGGAGCTGCGGGCGGGTTGATTGCAGAACTGTAGGATGGGTGGAGCGAAGCGATACCCATCAACGCCGGTGCGCATGGGAAGATGATGGGTATCGCGGAGCCTGTCATCGGGCGCGCATTCGCGCGACCCGTTGGCTCCACCCATCCTACGGACTTACGTTTTCCGGGATCGCTATATGCAATATCGGCTGAACTCGGCGGCTTATCAGCCGCGTCCGAACTGGCTACAGTAGCGCCATCGACTTTCAAAAAATCACCTGGCTGAACGGGAGTGAAACTGTGGATCTTGGAATCAAAGGCCGCCGCGCCATCGTCTGTGCATCGAGCAAGGGTCTCGGGCGCGCCTGCGCCATGGCGCTCGCCGGCGAGGGCGTGCATGTCACGCTGACCGCGCGCGGCGCCGAAGCGCTGAAGAAGACCGCCGACGAAATTCGCAAGGCGCATCCCGGCGTCACCGTCACCGAAGTCGCCGGCGATATCACGACGCCCGAAGGGCGCGCGGATGCGCTGAAGGCCTGTCCCGATCCGGATATCCTGATCAACAATGCCGGCGGTCCGCCACCCGGCGATTTCCGCAACTGGACCCGCGACGACTGGATCAAGGCGATCGACGCCAACATGCTGACGCCGATCGAACTGATCAAGGCGACGGTGGACGGCATGATGGCGCGCAAGTTCGGGCGCATCGTCAACATCACCTCCGCTGCCGTGAAGGCGCCGATCGAGGTGCTTGGCCTGTCCAACGGCGCCCGCGCCGGCCTCACCGGTTTCGTCGCCGGCATTGCCCGGAAAACCGTGATCAACAACGTCACCATCAACGGCCTGCTGCCCGGTCCGTTCAACACCGACCGCCTGCGCGGTCCGGTGGCCAAGGTCGACGCCGAGCGGCGCGGCATCACCGTCGATCAGTTGCTGGCGGAGCGCGCCAAGCTAAATCCGGCCGGTCGGTTCGGTGAGCCCGACGAATTCGGCGAAGCCTGCGCATTCCTGTGCAGCGCCAAGGCCGGCTTCATCACCGGCCAGAACATCCTGCTCGACGGCGGCGCGTTCCCGGGTACGCTGTGAGAGCAGTCTGGTACGAACGAAACGGGCCAGCACCCGAGGTGCTGGTCTACGGCGACATGCCGACGCCGGTGGCCGGCCCGGGCGAAGTCCGGGTGCGGCTGGAGGCGTCCGGCGTCAATCCGGCCGATGTCGGCCGCCGCGGCGGCAGCTATCGCGCGATGGAATATCCGCGCGTGATTCCGAACAGCGACGGCGCGGGGATTATCGACCAGGTCGGCGACGGCGTCACGCGGCTCAAGCCCGGTCAGCGCGTCTGGCTGTTCAACGGCCAGCGCAACGGCCGCGCGTTCGGCACCGCCGCGGAATACATCGCGCTGTCGGAACATCTGGTCACGCCGCTGCCGGACAGCCTCTCGTTCGCGGCGGGCGCCACGCTCGGCATCCCCGGCATGACCGCGTGGTGCTGCCTTCATTGCGACGGGCCGATCGCCGGAAAGACCGTGCTGGTCACCGGCGGCGCCGGGGCGGTCGGGCACTACGCCGTGCAGCTCGCCAAATGGGGCGGCGCGCAGGTGATTGCGACCGTCAGCTCCGCGGCCAAGGCCGAACAGGCGCGGCTCGCCGGCGCCGATCTCGTGATCAATTACAAGACGGACGACGTCATCGCCAAGGTGTTGGCCTTCACCGGCCAGCGCGGTGTCGATCGCGTCGTCGACGTCGATTTCGGCGGCAACATCGAGACCACGCTGAAGCTGATGGGCATGAACTCGACCATTGCCGTCTACGCGACCAACGGCAACCGTACGCCGCCGGTGCCGATGCGCGA
>JAQSDT010000426.1 GCA_029946075.1 bacterium
GCAGGTCGGTCAGCGCGTCATTATGTGCCATATGCGCGATGCGGTTGTCGAAGCGCGTGCGCTCGGTAATGTCCTCGACGGTAGCGACCCAGCCGCCGTTCTCGATCTTGCGCCCGATGACCTGGAGGGTGCGTCCGTCGGTGGTGGCGGCCACGATCGGCGCCACATTCCCTTCCGCGATATTGCGCAGGAACTTGGTGCGATATTCCTCGACGCCCATCTCAAGCGTTCCGGTCTCGCGGCGATGGGCGATCACCTCGCGGAACGTGCAGCCCGGCTTGATGATGGCCGGCGACATCCCCATCATGGCGGTGAACTGCCGGTTGCAGATCACGACCCGTTCCGACGAATCGTACAGGATCAGGCCCTGGCTCATGTTGTTGACGGCGACATCGAGCCGCTGCCGCTCCACGGTCTCGAGCTCCTGCGCCTTGCGCAGCCGCGCGTTGAGATCCTCGATATCGTGCCGCTGGTGCTGGAGCGAGTCCGCCGTGTGATTGAGCACCATCATCAGGCTGCCGAGTTCACCGCTCGGATAGGGCGGCGAAACGCGAGCGCTGAGGTCGCCGGCGCCGAGCCGCGCCGCCATCCTCGCGATGCGGGCGATCTGGGAACGGATACCGAATTCGGCGAACAAACCCACACCGGCGAACAGCAGGATCGTCACGATGCCGAGCACCGTGGCGTCCTCGATCAGGCGCCGGTTCGGCACCGCCACCAGTTGCGATTTCGGACGGCCGACCATGACATGCAATTCCGTGCCGCCGATCGTGAGCGTCTCGGCCGCGGCCCACACCTGCGGTTCGCCGTCGGCGCCGGGCAGCTCCCGCGTATGGCCGGGATTTTCGGCAAGGCCAAACAGCGGCGAATTGGCAATCGAGGTGCCGCGCTTCTTCGAATGCAGCTGCTGCGGCGACCAGTCCAGCACCATGCCGTTGCGGTCGGCGAGTACGACTTCCACACCCGGCGGCAGGTTCCTGATCTGCTCGCCGATCACCCGGTTGAGATCGAGCGAAGCCAGCAGCACGAACTGCAGCCGTCCGTCGCGGTCGCGCGCCGGGTAGGCGATCTGCAGCACCGCGGAGCCGGTCAGCCGGCCGAACGCGGGTTCGATGACGGCGGCGCCGTCGGTCTTCAGCGCCTGCTGGAAGTAGTTGCGGTCGCGCAGGTCGAGCGTCCGGCCGGTCAGCAGCGAGTCGCAGAACAGGCTACCGTCGGGCGCGATGGTCAGGATGCCGGTGTATTGCAGATTCTTCTCGCGGACCTGCGAGAGGAATTGCGAGCAGGCGACCTTGTCGGTACCGGCGAGATCGCGGGCCCGCGACAGGCCGAAATGAAGCTGGATGGTGCCCTGGACCTTGGCGTCGATGCCGGCGGCAATGATCTGCGCGGTGGAGGCAAGGCCGGCGATGGTGGCTTCGATCGCCTTGCCGCGATCCTGATAATAGCGGCCGCCGACGAGGAGCGCCGGGATCAACACCGTGCCCAGCACGAGCAACAACAGGCGGAAGCGTATACTCACGACAACAACGCGCTCCGGTTTGGACGCCCACGGGCGCACCAGATGCAAAGCCGAACCACGCCCGAGCGCTTGCACCTGCCGGGAACCCTAGCCGCGGAGTGATCTCCGGCCGGTTAACATGGTGTTCCGTAAGTCTACGGAACATTTGCTGAAAGATTGAAATCGCAGCGCAATTCGGTGTCGCCATACCACGCGGAGAGGGTGGCGACGCGCATCGGAACGCGCTGGTGAAGCGCTCAGTCCTGGATGCCGTAGCGGTGCAGATCGTTGCCGTAGGTGTCGAGCCAGCGCTTGGCGCGTTCGGTGTGGTCGCAGACGCGTTCGACCACCCGCCAGAACCGCGGCGAATGGTTCATCTCGACGAGATGGGCGACTTCATGGGCGGCGAGATAGTCCAGCACGAAGGGCGGCGCCAAAATCAGCCGCCAGGAGAACGACAGTGACCCGGCCGAGGTGCACGAACCCCAGCGGCTCGACTGGTCGCGGATCGAGACCCGCTTGACCCGTACGCCGAGCTCGGCCGCATAGCCGAGCGAGGCCTTGTGCAGGTCCTTGCGCGCCTCGCGCTTGAGAAAATCGTGGACGCGGCGCTCCATATGCTCGGCGCCGCCGGCAACGCAGAGGATCTTGTCGCCGTTATCTCGGGTTTCGGTCCACACCGTGCCGCGTTCGCCGGAACGATGCACGATCCGGTGCGGCACGCCGCGCAGCGGCACCAATGTGCCGGACTGAAACGGCGCGGCCTTCGGCAACCGGCCGAGACGCGCGGCGATCCAGCCGCCGTGAAGCTGCGCGAACTCCCTGGCTTCCACCAGGGTCCCGCGCGGCGGCATGGTCAGGATCGCTTCGCGGTCGGTCGGGTGGATGCGCAAGGTATATCGCCGCGCCCGGCGGTGCCGGCGCAGCCGGATCGCAAAGAATTGCGAGCCGTGCTTGACCAGGAGGGTCGCGGGTTCGGCGGGTCGCCGATAGAGGAGCGCGCGAGTGGCCATGTCTGACAGTCCGGGGAGGAGAAACTCACCCGGATTCTGCCATATCCGCCGCCACGGAAATCGCTCGGCGCAAAAACAAATCATTTGCCCAATATACAGGGGCTTCGCCCCAGTTCGCCCCTACCGGCTGGGCCTGGAACCAAAAAATTTGAAGGGAACCGCCGCCCCCAGACACCATCAAGGAACGAGTCAATGCTCATTCCTTGAAGGAGGCGCGAATCCGGATTCTTTTAATCGATTCAGCGGCTTAGCGCGCCGGCCGATTCGATCGATGAATCCGAACTATTCAGCCGCAGCCACCAATGCGAGATTGGTGGTCGCCGCCGACACCATGAAATCGGAGATGCGCGGCACGATTTCCGAACGGAACCGCGAACCGTTGAACACGCCGTAGTGTCCGACGCCCTTTTGCACGTAGTGCACGCGGCGATGATCGGGAATCGAGGTGCAGAGCGAGTGCGTCGCTTCGGTTTGACCGAGACCGGAGATGTCGTCGTTCTCGCCTTCGACCGTCATCAGCGCGACGCGGCGAATCTGCGACGGATCGACCGGCTTGCCACGATGCGTCATCTCGCCCTTCGGCAGCGCGTGCTTGACGAACACCATGTCGACGGTCTGCAGGTAATATTCGGCGGTCAGATCCATCACCGCGAGGTACTCGTCGTAGAATTCGCGGTGCTTGTCGACGAGATCGCCGTCGCCCTTCACCAGATTGGCGAACAGCGCCTTGTGAGCGTCGGTGTGGCGGTCGAGGTTCATGGTGATGAAGCCCGAGAGCTGCAGGAAGCCCGGATAGACGTCGCGCATCACGCCCGGATGCGGGAACGGCACCTTGGTGATGACGTTGTTGCGGAACCACTCGATACCGCGCTCGGCGGCAAGGTTGTTGACCGAGGTCGGATTGCGGCGGGTATCGATCGGGCCGCCCATCAGCGTCATCGACAGCGGGACAAAGGGATCGTGCGCGGCTTCCATCACGGAAACCGCGGCCAGCACCGGTACCGAGGGCTGGCACACCGCGATGATGTGCATGTTGCCGCCGAGCACGTGCATCATCTCGATCAAGTAGTCGACGTAATCCTCGAGGTCGAAGCGGCCTTCGGTGACCGGCACCATGCGGGCGTCGGTCCAGTCGGTGATGTAGACCTCATGGGTCGGCAGGAAGGCTTCGACGGTGCCGCGCAGCAGCGTCGCGTAGTGGCCGGACATCGGCGCCACGATCAGCACGCGCGGCTGTGGTGCGCGGAGTGGACGCGTCAGCTTGCGATCGAAATGCAGCAAGCGGCAGAACG
>JAQSDT010000427.1 GCA_029946075.1 bacterium
TGTCGACCAGCACCTTGTTCATGACGCGCGGCAGCAGGCCGGGGTGGCCGAGCCCTTCCTGCGTGTAGATCGTCTCGGTCTCGCGAATGTCGGCGAGGTACTCCTTCGCTGCGTCCGCCGCCCAGCTGCGCGGCACGGCGCCGAGCCATTTGTTCAGGGCGTAGGAATTCGCATCGACCGGCTTGCGTTCGGATACCGCGGCAACCTCGACGTAGTCCGACAGCAAAAACGATGGCGCTGCCGCCGGCAGCGATGCCGTGCCGGTGGCGCAAAGGCCTCCGCTGCTACTGACCTCGATCGCGATCGCGCCGCCCCGCTCTTCGCCGGTGACGTCGGTGAGTTCGCCGTCATAGACCGGCTTGACGAAGCGTGCCTCGATCAGGCCGCGCTCGAGAAAATCCCGGCCCCATTTCGCGACCGGCAAGTGCATCATGTAGGCCATGACGTCGACGCCGGGGACCAGACCGCCGATGAATCCGTAGCGCTTGGCGACGGTGTCGTCGTGCATCTTGTTTTCGGAATGTTTTGACGTGTTGTAGGCCGAGACCCGATGCGGCTCGATACGGCTTGTCATGCCCGTTTCCTCTGATTTTTTGTTGTTTCGGGGCATTATCGTACGCGAAGAAAGTGCCGTGGCAAGCGTGTTCCCTCAGCTGTTTTCCTCGCCTTTTTCCGTCCGGTGGAGTACCACGCGCGGACGAGAAACCCTCACCCGAATCCGATCCGATTGACCGAGCTGACGTGCCCGATTTGAACGCCACCCGCATCTATGTCGATGCCGACGCCTGCCCGGTCAAGGACGAGATCTATCGCGTCGCGATCCGGCACGGCCTCGCCGTCAGCGTCGTCGCGGGCAATTTCATTCGCGTGCCGCAGGACCCCTTGATCGAACGGATCGCCGCCGGTTCCGGCATGGACGCGGCCGACGACTGGATCGCCGAGCGTGCCGGCAAGGGCGACATCGTCATCACGTCGGATATTCCGCTCGCCAGCCGCTGCGTCAAAACCGGCGCCGAGGTGATCGCGCCGAACGGCAAGCCGTTTTCGGAAGCCTCGATCGGCATGACGCTGGCGGTGCGCAATCTCATGACCGATTTGCGTTCGTCCGGTGAAATCACCGGCGGCCCAAAATCCTATTCCCCGCGCGACCGCTCGGCATTCCTGTCGGCGCTCGACCAGACCATTCGCCGGATCCAGCGCCAGCGTGCGCAGCAGCCCGCGCCGAACCAGGATTGAACCATGGCGCCGCCGCTGATCCAGTTGAAAGACATCAAGCTCACCTTTGGCGGCACGCCGCTGCTGTCGGGCGTGGAGCTGTCCGTATCCGCCGGCGAGCGCGTCTGCCTGATCGGCCGCAACGGCTCCGGCAAATCGACGCTGCTGAAGATCGCAGCCGGCCTCGTCGAGCCCGATACCGGCAGCCGCTTCGTGCAGCCCGGCGCGACCATCCGCTATCTGCCGCAGGAGCCCGACTTCGGCGAACACAAGACGACGCTGGCCTATGTCGAGGCCGGCCTCGGCCCCGGCGACGATCACTACCAGGCGCGCTATCTCGTCGAACAACTCGGCCTCTCCGGCGAGGAAGACCCGGCGCATGTCTCCGGCGGCGAAGCGCGCCGCGCGGCGCTGGCGCGGGTGCTGGCGCCCTCGCCCGACATCCTGCTGCTGGACGAGCCGACCAACCATCTCGATCTCACGACGATCGAATGGCTGGAAGGCGAACTGGTGAACCGCCGCTGCGCGCTGGTCATCATCAGCCATGACCGCCGTTTCCTCTCCAACCTGTCGCGCTCGACGGCCTGGCTCGATCGCGGCCAGATCAAGCAGATCGATCGCGGCTTCTCGGCGTTCGAGGCCTGGCGCGACGAGGTGCTGGCGGAAGAAGAGCGCGACCAGCACAAGCTCGACCGCAAGATCGTCAACGAAGAGCACTGGCTGCGCTACGGCGTCTCCGGCCGCCGCAAGCGCAACGTCAAGCGGCTTGGCAATCTGCATGCGCTGCGCGACCAGCGGCGCACCTATCGCGGCGCCACCGGCAATGCCAACCTCGCCGCCGCCGAAGCCGACAAATCCGGCAAGCTGGTCATCGAGGCGAAGCACATCAACAAGGCCTTTGACGAGCGCAAGATCGTCGAGGATTTCTCGATCCGGGTTCAGCGCGGCGACCGCATCGGCATCGTCGGCCCCAACGGCGCCGGCAAGACCACGCTGATCGACATGCTGACCGGCGGCAGTCCGCCCGACAGCGGCAGCATTCGCCTCGGCGCCAATATCGAGATGGCGACGCTCGACCAGCACCGCGAAAGCCTCGACCCCAAATCGACGCTGGCCGATGCCCTGACCGGCGGCGGCAGCGACCATGTCATGATCGGCGGCAAGCCGAAGCATGTCGTCAGCTACATGAAGGACTTCCTGTTCGCGCAGGAACAGATGCGTACCCCGCTGGAAGTGCTGTCGGGCGGTGAACGCGGCCGGCTGATGCTGGCGCGATCCCTGGCCAAGGCGTCCAACCTGCTGGTGCTGGACGAGCCGACCAACGACCTCGATCTGGAAACCCTCGACGTACTCGAGGAAATGCTCGGCGATTACGAGGGTACAGTGATCCTGATCAGCCATGACCGCGACTTTCTCGACCGCGTGGTGACATCCGTGATCGCGCCCGAAGGTGACGGCCGCTGGATCGAATATGCCGGCGGCTATACCGATATGTTGTCGCAGCGCGGCGCCGATCTGAAACGCGAAGCGGTGAAGGTCGCCGAGGAGAAACGGGAGGCGAAGGTTTCGTCGCCTTCGATCGCCGCGAAACGGCGTCTGACCTTCAACGAAAAACACGCACTGGAAACGCTGCCGAAGACGATCGCCAAATTGCAGGCCGAGATCGCCAAGCAGCAGCGCTTTCTTGACGATCCCAATCTGTTCCAGAAGGATCGCAAGCGATTCGATCAGGCTTCCGATGCGATGACCAAGGCGCAGAAGGAACTCGCGGAAGCCGAAGACAAGTGGCTGGAGCTCGAAGTGCTCCGGGAGGAGATTGAACAGGCCTGAGCGTAGGATGGGTGGAGCGAAGCGATACCCATCATCGATCAACATGCACCGGCATTGATGGGTATCGCTTCGCTCCACCCATCCTACGAATGAAACGGTTCGAAGAGAGAACAGCATGACCACGCCCCTCGCCGCCAAAATCGCCCGCGAATACGGCACGCCCTGTGCCGTCATCGACATGGACCGCGTCGAACGCAACATCGCGCGCATCCAGGCCGCTTGCGACGCCGCCGGGGTCGCCAACCGTCCACATATCAAGACGCACAAGAGCCCGCTGCTGGCGCAGATGCAGATCAAGGCCGGCGCCAGGGGCGTCACCTGCCAGAAAATCGGCGAAGCCGAAGTGATGGCGGATGCGGGGATCGACGACATCCTGATCAGCTACAATCTGATCGGCGAAGAGAAGATGGCGCGCCTGGCGGCGTTGCAGGCCAAGGCGCACATGACGGTAGCCGCCGACAATTCGACCGTGATCGCCGGCCTGCCGCAGGCCGCCGCCGCGTCGGGGCGGGATTTGTCTGTGGTGGTCGAATGCGATACCGGCCGAAAGCGCGCCGGCGTCGAGACACCCGGCGAAGCCATCGCGCTAGCCCGCGAGATCGCGGCGTCCAGGGGGCTGCAGTTCGCAGGCTTCATGCTGTACCCGACCGAGACCGGCTGGACCGAGGCGCAAAAGTTCTTCGACGAGGCGCTGGCCGGCGTCCGCGCGCACGGGCTCGATGCGACGATGGTGTCGACCGGCGGCTCGCCCAACATGAAG
>JAQSDT010000428.1 GCA_029946075.1 bacterium
ACGCCAGCATGCCATAGGAGTTCGGCGCCGAATGATACATCGGCCCGTTCATCAGGATCACCTGGTCCTCGGTCGGCTTGACGCCATAGGCGATGGCGCCGGTGCGGGCGGAGGCCGCGGCCTGTTCCGGCTGCATCGGCTTGCGGCGCACGCCCTTGGGCAGGCCCGTGGTGCCGGAGGTGTAGAACATCGGCGCACCGCCGATCGGTAGCTCCGTCGATGCAGCGTGGGTGTCGCGCCACTGGTCCCAGTCGGTCATCCCGGCAGGCACCCGCGTCATTTCGTGCTTCACGTTGAACGCGGCGGCAATTTCCGGCGGCGTGGTCACCACCAGCAGCCGGACATCGGCGGGCAGGCCGTCCCTGATCTGCGGCAGCAGGTCGGCGTGGCAGACCAGCGTCCTGGCGCCGCTGTCGGCGAGGATGTAGGCGACCTCGTCGGCCTTGAGGTGCCAGTTGATCGGCACGACGGAACTGCCCAGCGCAGCCGCTGCGCCGGAAACTTCGAAGAACGCGAAATCATTTCGCAGCATCATCGCGACCGGCACGCCGCCGCCGACGCCGAGGGATCGCAACCCCGCCGCCGCCCGCGCGATGCGGGCGTGGATATCCGGGTAACTGATGTGGCGGTCGCCGCCGATGATCGCTGTCACGCTGGTCTCCCCGTTCCTTGCTTTGCCCGGCTCAGCGGTCGTCCAGGATTTCGCCGAAACCGACCCAGCTCTTGCCGTCGAAGCGGCGCAGCCGCAATTGCTGGAACGGCAGATAGTCATCGGTGCCGGTCGAAACCGTCATGCCCGGCAACAACAGCGGCAGCGGCACTTCGCGCAGCGACGCCGCCTGCTTCATGACGTTGTCGCGGCTGAGATCGTCCTTGCAGGCTTCCAGCACCTTTCGCATCAGGGTGGCATAGTGATAGCCGGCGGCATAGTTCGAATTGTTCAAATCGGCGCCGGGCATGTACTGCTTCATGAAGACGAAATACTCCTTCACGCCCTCGTCGTTCGCCCATTGCGCGTCCATCGTGTCCTTCTGGTTGCTGGACGAGATCAGGCCGACGGCGTTGTCGAGGCCGGCCGGTTCCAGGAACGAGATCGACGACGCCGACGTCGGCACGAAGAACAGATCCGGCTTCCAGTTGATCTCGGCGACGCCCTTGATCATCTGCGAGGTGAACTTGCCGAGTACGACGCCGAACATCACGTTGGCGCCGGAGGCCTTCAGCGTCGCGAGCTGCGAGCTGATGGTCGGCGCCGATGTCTCGTAGCTGGCTTCCGACACGATCATGCTGGCGGCCTTGTCGCCCAGCCCGCGCTTGAAGCCCGCGACATAGTCGCGGCCGAAATCGTCGTTCTGCGACAGGATGGCGATCTTCGCATCCGGCTTGGTCGCCAGGATATGCTTGGCGTAGACGATGCCTTCGGACTGGTACGCGGCCATGCCGGGCATGGTCCACGGATAGGCCTTCGGATCGGCCCATTTGGTCGCGCCTGACAGCACGAACAGCTGCGGCACCTTCTTGCCGTTGAGGTAGCGATGCACGGCATTGTTGGTGGCGGTGCCGAGCGAGCCGAACGTCAGCAGCACCTCGTCCTGCTCGACCAGCTTGCGGGTCTGCTCCACCGTCTTCGGCGGCGAGTAGGCGTCGTCGAGGCTGATGAACTTGACCTTGCGGCCGTTGATGCCGCCCTCGGCGTTGACCTTCTCGAAATAGGCCTCCTGCGCCCGGCCGATGATGCCGAAGCCGGAGGCGGGGCCGCTATAGGGCAACGTCTGGCCGATTCGGATTTCGCCCTTGTCGGCAACGACAGCGGTGCTGGCAAGCAGTGCAAACACGATCGGCAGCATGGCGCGCGACAGCTTCATGGTTTCCGTCCCTTTGTCTTGATGTCGTTGATGCAGTGGGTGGCGCGCCCTCAGGCGCGCGCCCGCTGCAGGAAATCGCTGCTGGCGTCGGCGAACTCGGCCTTCAGCCGCTCGACGAGTTCGGAAACCGGCGGCGCGTCGGCGATCTGGCCGATGCCTTGGCCGGAGCCCCAGATGTCGCGCCACGCCTTCGACTTCATGTTGCCGCCGGAGCCGAAATTCATCCTCGACTTGTCGCTCTCCGGCAGGTTGGCGGGATCGAGCCCTGCGGCCGCGATCGAGGGGCCGAGATAGTTGCCGTGCACGCCGGTGAACAGGTTCGAGTAGATGATGTCGTTGGCGACGTGCGCGATCAGCGCTTCCTTGTAGGCCGGATCGGCATTGGCTTCCGCGGTCGCGATGAAGCGGGTGCCCATGTAGGCCATGTCGGCGCCGAGCGCGAGCGCCGAGGCGATGCCCCAGCCGTCGGAGATCGCACCCGACAGCAGGATCGTGCCCTTGAACCACTGCTTGACCTCGCGCAGCAGCGCGAACGGCGACAGCGTGCCGGCATGGCCGCCGGCGCCGGCGCAGACCAGAATGAGTCCGTCGACGCCGTTCTCGGCCGCCTTGCGCGCGTGCTTGACGTTGATGACGTCGTGAAACACCACGCCGCCATAGGAGTGCGCGGCCTCGACCACTTCGACCGGCGGCCGCAGCGAGGTGATGATGACGGGCACCTTGTGCTTCACGCAGGTCTCCATGTCCTTCATCAGGCGGTCGTTGGAGGCGTGGCAGATCTGGTTGACCGCGTAGGGCGCGACCTTCTTTTCGGGATGCAGTGCCTGGTATTCGCCGAGTTCGTTCTCGATCCGCGTCAGCCATTCGTCGAGCTTCTCGACCGGGCGGGCGTTCAGCGCCGGGAACGAGCCGACGATTCCGGCCTTGCACTGGGCGATCACGAGTTCGGGGCCCGAGACGATGAACAGCGGCGATCCCACCACCGGCAGTTCCAGCGAATTGGCAAGCGAAGCGGGTAGCGGCATTCGATCCTCCGTTGGCAACGCGAGGCCGGGCGGTGCCCGGTGCGCGTCTGTTGATGTTGAATTGATGGCGCGGCCGATCGGGCAAGCGCTGCTTCCTGCCGCCACTATAGGGCTGGACGGCACGGCCAGCTTGTTCAATATTGAACAGGTTTGCTATCAGAAATGAACAGTGGCTTTCCCCGGGAGGCGCCGATGGACTGGGACCTGTGCAAGACCTTCGTCGCCGTCGCCGAGACCCGCAGCTTCGCGGCGGCCGCGCGGCAATTGCGCTCCAGTCATCCGACCGTCAGCCGCAAGATCGCCGAACTGGAAAGCCAGCTCGGCATTCCCCTGTTCGCGCGCTCCACCGACGGCCTGTCGCTGACCTCGCAGGGCCGCAAGTTTCGCGAGCATGTCGACGCGATGGCGGCGGCGGCACTGCGCGCCGAAGCCGCGGTATCGGCGACCGGGGCGCAGGCGCGGGGCGTGGTCAAACTGTCGATCGGTTCGACGCTGGCCTCGCACTGGCTGATGCCGCGGCTCGGGCCGTTCCTGCGCACGCACGACCATATCCAGCTCGAGATCATCACCCATCCGTTTCCGGCCAGCGTCCGTCGCCGCGAGGCCGACGTGGTGCTGCGTCCCGTGGACAGCGGCGAGGAAAATCTGATCGGCCGCCGCATCGGCCGGCTCGGCACGGGTTTTTACGCCTCGCGCGATTACGCCGCCGGTCGCCGGCTGCCGGAACGGCCTGACGAATGGAAAGGCCACAGCGTCATCGGCTTTGCCGACCGCGCCTCGAACGAGCGGCTGGCGCGCTGGAGCGACATGATCACGCGGCAGGGATCGTTGGTGATGCGCTGTTCCTCGCAAGGCGACATGCTGGCGGCGGCGCGCGCCGGCCTCGGTATCTCCGCGCTGTCGTGCTTCGT
>JAQSDT010000429.1 GCA_029946075.1 bacterium
GGATCGTCCGGCACCACGTCGGCATAGTCGGGCCCGACGCGCTGCGTCAGCAGCACGTTTTTGAGGCCGAGTTGCTGTCGCCGCATCACCTCGGGCGAGGCGATGGCGTCGAACGGCCGGTTGGCGAACAGCGCCAGATAGGTCGGGACCTGGAGAAACTGCCGCGAGTCGGTGTTGATCCAGATGCCGAGCTTGCGCTCCTTGCGGCGTGTCACCATGTCGGCGCGCGGCCCGGAAACGGTCACGACCAGATCGTAACTGGTGCGGGTCGCCGGCGTAGAGGCGTCCTTCTCGACCGAGCCGAACAGCACCAGCTCCTCGCCGGAATAGTTCGGCGTCACGGTGACGCGGTGGTTCGACACCGACACGATCAGCTTTTCGGCGCGCGCGGGTGCAGCCGTGCTCATCATGCCGAGTGCGAGGCTTGCGAGGAGGAGCGAGGCGCGCGCGATCATACGCCGCCCCCCGTTTCGCGGATCGTGAACAGCTCTTCGGGCCGGATCACCAGCTCGACCGCAAAGCGGACGCCGACCGCGAGCACCAGCAGGCCCAGCAGCAGGCGAAGATGTTCGCCGCGGATCTTCTGCCCGGCGCGGGCGCCGAACTGCGCGCCGGTGACGCCGCCGACCATCAGGATCAGCGCCAGCACGGCATCGACGAGATGATTGGTGACGGCATGCAGCATGGTGGCGAACACCATGGTCACCAGCGTCAGCACCATCGAGGTGCCGATCACGGTCGAGGTCGGCACCCGCAGCACGTAGATCATCAACGGCACCAGGATGAAGCCGCCGCCGATGCCCATCACGGCGCCGATAAAACCGATGATGAGGCCGATCACGATGACGGGAATGACGGACAGATAAATCTTCGAGCGCTTGAAGCGCATCTTCAGCGGCAGGCCGTGGATCCAGCCATGGCTGCCCGGACGGCGCATCGTTGCAGGACCGCCGCGCCGGGTCCGCAGCAGCGCGCGCAGGCCTTCCCAGAACATCAGCCCGCCGACGGTGGTCAGCAGGATCACGTAGGACATCGCGATCAGGAGATCGAGCTGGCCCAGCGAACGCAGCAGCGTGAAAGTGCCGACCCCGAGCGCCGTGCCGATGGTGCCGCCGCTTAACAGCACCAGCGCCAGCAGGGGATCGATGGCCCGCCTTCGCCAGTAGGACAGCGCGCCGGAGAAGGAGGAGGCCGCGATGTGGCTCGCGACCGAGGCGACCGCCACGGCCGGCGCGATGCCGACGAAGATCAGCAGCGGCGTCATCAGGAAGCCGCCGCCGATGCCGAACATCCCGGACACAAAACCAACCGCCGCGCCCATCGCCAGGATGAGGAAAACATTGACCGGAATGTCGGCGATCGGGAGGTAGAGCTGCACGCGGGTCTGCTTTTTTCGGTTTGCCGCGCGCTCACCCGAAGGCCGCCCACGGCATGGTTTCTGTCCATTTGCCGGCAGTGGAATCCAGAGCGACGGCCGTGCTCCCGCACGCCCGTGTCAGGGTACCGCGTTCTTTGCATAACTGAATTTGGCGGCCGTAGGCACTAAAAATGCCGGGCAAGGCAATTTTTTGCCAATGAAGCCCTGCGTAGCCCCTCAGGGTCTGGCGAGGGGATCGGTGATGAGGTTCATCGCCAGCGCCTGATTGGGGGCGAGCCAGCGGATATCCCTGGTGGCGGACATCGCCTCCACAATCGACGACGAGACACCCATTTTGGTCATGTAGCCCAGCACGGCGCCTGCAATCCGCTGGGTTTCGGCGACGGGATCGTCGACCTGTCTGGTCGTCGTAAAGCGATGCACGCCCAACGCCGAGCCCAGCACGCCGTAGCGGGTCTTGCCGCCGGCATAGACGAGCACGCAGGCGCTGGCGCAATAGGCCGGTTTGACGCGCCCCGTGGCGTCGGCGTTTCCGACCGCTGTCGCGAGCCCGCGGGCGCGAATGATCTCGCCCATGATCACGGCCTGATTGAGATCGCCGCCCGGCGAGGAGAGCAGGATCAGGTCGCCGGCGCCGAGGCGGGCTTCGTCCAGCCGGTCGCGAAACAGCTTTGCCGCAGCCGGGCCGATCGTCCCGCTGACGGACAGCGCGCGGCGGCCCTGCGCGGCGCCGGCGAGTTCGGTCTTGTCGATGACCGAAAACGTCAGGCTCGGCGAAACATATTGGTCCTTCCAGAATTCCCAGGCATCGGGCCGCGACAGGTCGCGCCAGGCCTGAATGCCGACGCCGGAAACCAGCAGGACGAAGATCGCGATCGAGCCGAGGTGCCAGCGGCGGCGCGGCGCCGGTCCGGGTGGCGGCGCTGGTGGAGGTTGAACAAGGGGCATGCGAGGTGGCGCGACCGCAGGTCCGGTGGGCGACCTGCGGTGGTTATTATCCCGGTTCTGGTTGTCGTCGCTCGACAATCGATCCTCGTTCTTGCGATTGGGTCATTATCGCCCAAAGCGAATTTATGGTCGAAGAAGCGTCGATGCTAGAGCATGATTCATAGGATAAGTGCGGATGTTTCCACACTCATCGTCGTCATCCTGAGGTGCGAGCGCAGCGAGCCTCGAAGGATGGGCCGCGGGCCGATTCATCCTTCGAGGCGCGCTATTGCGCGCACCTCAGGATGACGGGTTTGTCAGGTGGCCTTGCCCGATCAATGCGCGGCAGCAGCGCGTTTGGCGGCGACCGGCTTGGCGGCGGGCTTTGCCGCGTTCGCTGCGGCGGGCGCCGAATCCCAGCCGCCGGTCGGCGATGCCACATTGACGGCGTCGCCGGGCTGCGGTTCGGCCGTAAACGTCTGGATCGCGAGCTTGGCGGCCGCCAGCGACTGGGCGTCGAGGCGCTTGGCGATATCGTCGCGCTTGCGGCCGGAATCCGCATCGCCCTGGGCTGCCGCGAGGCTGAACCATTTGAAGGACTCGGCGAGGTTCTGTTCGACGCCGATGCCGCGGGCATAGAGGATGCCGAGGTTGAACTGGCTGTCGGCGACCCCGCGATCGGCGGCCTTGCGGAACCACACCGACGCGCTCTTGTAGTTCGCGCCCTTGCCGCCGCCATCGGCGTCCAGCACGGCGAGGTTATGCATCGCCTTGGCGTTGCCGCGTTCGGCGGCCTGCAGATAATAGCGCCGGGCGATGTCGGCGTCCTTTTTCACGCTGAGGCCCTTCTCGTAGAAGGTGCCGATCCGGAAGATCGCAGGCACCACGCCGGCCTGCGCCGCGCGGTCGTACCATTTCGCGGCTTCGTCGAGGTTGGCGACGATGCCCTTGCCCTCGGCGTAGCGGTTGGCGATTTCGTAGGCCGCGGTCGGATCGCCCTTCAGCGCGGCAGCGCGAAGCACCGGGCCGCCGATCGCATCAGGCAGCCGCTCGCTGGCGGGCACGGAGATCGTCGCAAGCTTGCCGCCGGTGGCCGGCGCGGTCGTCGGAATCGTGCCGGTGATGTCGGTCGCGGGGGCCGGTGCCGGAACCGTCGCTTGCGGAATCTCGATCCGTGCACCGGCGAGGGTGTTGGGCGCGGACGTATTGTTCGATTGTTTCTCCACCGGCATCGGCGAGATCATCGACGGCGCCGCGGGCAGCGATGCGGGCGCGGGCCTGACGCTGGTCTCGGCGGGCGCCTGCGCGGGCGCCGGCGGCTCGGCCTGATTTTCCATCGCCGGCATCGGCGGCGCGCTGCCGGTGTCGAGCAGCGTCATCGCCATCTTGAACGTGCCGAGCACGATCACCATGACGCTGGCGCCGACCAGCAGCGAGCGAATTTTCGAGGTGACGTTCGACGGCGTCTTGTCGCCGGGCTTCGCGTCGTTCTTGGC
>JAQSDT010000430.1 GCA_029946075.1 bacterium
GGACTCTGGAATGTCACCGTGGTGACGAAGTCAGGCAGTTGCGAACCGACGACAAGCTCGACGCTGGTCGTGACGGATGGCAAGGTCTCGGCTGGTGGCGCCGCCGTTTCCGGCAAGGTCGGACGCGAGGGACTTGTGCGAGTCTCGATCAATGGTGCATATGCGAACGGTCAACTCAGTGGCAACTCCGGATCGGGGAAATGGAATGGCGCTTCAGCTGGTGTCGCATGCAGCGGTCGATGGGAAGCGTCCCGTCAGTAAGGCTGGCCAGCCGTCGAAATTGTTTGCGAACACGCGGCGGCTGACCTTTGCAGCCGCCGCTTTTTTTATGGCTGCCCTGGCGGCTCCCGAAAGCCACGCCCAGGCCGGCGCCTTCGCCGGGATGGCCGGCACCTGGTCCGGTAGCGGCACCGTGACGCTCGACGACGGTTCGAGTGAACGAATCCGCTGCCGTTCGACCTACAAGGTCGGCGGACCCAACATGGAAATGGTCCTGACCTGCGCCAGCGACGCCTACAAGTTCAATCTGCAGGCAGCGGTCGTCGATAGCGGCGGCGGCAACATCACGGGCACCTGGAGCGAAACCAGCCGCAACGTCGGCGGCAGCATTCAGGGGCGCGGCGGCGCCGGCACCGTCCAGGTGGTCGCCAGCGCGGTCGGCTTCAACGCCAACATCGCCCTGAAGACGACGGGTAACAAGCAGTCGATCGCCATGAAGGCCGACAGCCAGTTCCGCGCCGCCAGCATCTCGCTGTCGAAGTAATCAGTTCAATTGCAATCGCCCGCGGCCGGTATTGCCGGCCGCGGGCGATTGTCGTTTGCGGGTAAGCGAGCGAAATCAGCTCGTTTTCGGCTTTCCGAGCTTCGCAGCGGTTTCCTTGATCGTCTTGGCGACCAGAAGCGCCTGATCCTTGCTGAATGCAAAGTCCTGCACGCCATTATTCGTCGTCAGCGACAGCACGAGGATGTCGGGCTGATGCTCCGGCCAGCCGGTCGCGAAGGCGGTGACGAAGCTGGCGGTGGTCGATCGGTTGTTCATGGAAATTCCCTTGTTGTTGACCGCGCGTTGCCGCGCGAAGCGCCTTGCGAGCCCCTGTGTCCTTACGGTTTGGGCACGTAGGCAGTGACTTCGATTTCTACCTTGGCCCTGACGTCGACGAGCCCGTCAATGTAGAGCAGCGTGGACGGCGGAAAATTGCGGCCCAGCGTTTCCTTCCAGGCAGCGCCAATGCCCGCCCCCGCGGCTTCGTATTCGCTGCGGCTGGTCAGATACCACGTCAGGCGCACGATATGCTCGGGCCCGGCGCCGGCTTCGGCCAGCAGCTTGATGATCCGCTTCAACGCCGTGCCGGTCTGCGCGGCCATGTCGGGCGCGTAATCGCCCTTCTCGTCGCCGCCGGTCTGGCCCGCCAGCACGATCCACTTGCCGGGCCCGTCGACCTCGACGCCGTGCGAAAAACCGCGGGGTTTCGACCATTCGGCCGGTTGCAAGACGCGCATACGCAAAATCCTCCCTGAATGGTTATTCTTGTCATTCCGGGATGGTCCGCAGGACCAGACCCGGAATCTCGAGATTCCGGGTTCGATGCTTTGCATCGCCCCGGAATGACGAAAAAGTTGGACGATCCCTTAGCATCGAACGGGGGGCCTCTCCCACTGTCAATTTGCCCCGTTCCGCATCGCTGCGTCGGCGCATTTGAGCGTTGCAATTGGCAGCGCCTGCGCCGATACCGGCCCTCCCTCCCTCCATCTGGCTGCCACTCCCGCGAATGGACCGCACACCATCCAAATCACTGGCCGCATTATGGATGGCCGGCTGGCTCGCCTTGATGCTGATCATCACCATTGCCGGACGCGAGGCGGCGCGCGAGATCAACGTATTCCAGTTGATGGAGATGCGCTCGCTGATCGGATTCGTGTTTCTGTATCCGCTGATCCGCGCCAATGGCGGATTTGCCGTCGTGAAAACGACCCGGCTGCATCTTCATGTCGGGCGCAATGTCATCCACTACGGTGCCCAGTACGGCTGGTTCTTTGCGCTGACGCTGATTCCGATCGGCCAGCTGGTCGCGATCGAGTTCACCATGCCGATCTGGACCGCGATCGTGGCTGCGATGTTTCTCGGCGAACGGATGACGGTGTGGAAGATTGCCGCGATCGTGCTCGGCGTCGTCGGCGTCGCCGTGATCGTCCGTCCGGCCGCCGGTGAAATCAACCAGGGACAATTGATCGCACTCGCTGCCGCGGTCGGGTTCGGCGTCTCGATCGCGATGATCAAACTGCTGACGCGGACCGAGCATGCCGTCGCGATCCTGTTCTGGATGCTGGTGGTGCAATCGGCGCTGGGATTATTCCCGGCGCTCTATGTCTGGCAATGGCCGGCGGCGCATCTCTGGTTCTGGGTGGTGATCGTCGCCTTCTGCGGCACGTTCTCGCATTACTGCATGGCGCGGGCGATGCTGCACGCCGACGCCACCGTCGTGATCCCGATGGACTTCCTGCGGGTTCCCCTGACGGCTGCCGCGGGATGGCTGCTCTATTCGGAGCGGCTCGACCTCTTCACCGTGCTCGGCGCCGCCATGATCCTGACCGGCAACCTGCTGAATCTGAGATCGGCCGGCCCTGCGCCGGCCAAGCCCGGTACAACCTGAAGCGGATTCGGATACCGTTGAATGCCGCTGACGTGTGAACCAGTTCACATGTCAGCCCGGCCCCGGCTGATACCCGTTTCAGGGCGCGAAAAGCCGTCTCAAATCCGCCGGGTTCCACGGCTTTTTTTGCTGCGCGAAGCCGGGGCTTTTCGTGTAACGTCCGGCTCGCGTTAGTCGCCAAATGCTTTTCCGATTCTGCAGGGGAATTTCAGATGCGCACCCTTACTCTCATTGTGGCCGCGATCAGCATCGCCTTCAGCGCGACCACGGCCAGCGCGGACAAGCGCGTTGCCTTTGTCGTCGGCAACGGCACCTACAAGAACGTCGCGCCGCTTCCCAATCCGTCGATCGACGCCAAGGCGATGGCCAGCGCATTGCGCAATGTCGGCTTCGAAGTCGTCGAGGGCTCGAATCTCACGCGCGACAAGATGACCGAGCGGCTGCTCGATTTCGGCAAGAAGGCACAAGGCGCTGACGTCGCGCTGTTCTTCTATGCCGGTCACGGCATCGCCATCGGCGGCACCAACTATCTGCTGCCGATCGACGCCGACATCAAATCCGAAATGGACGTCAAGCTCGGCGCCGCCATCAACATCGATCTGACGCTCGAACAGACCATGGGCGACGCCAAGGTCAAGCTGGTGTTCCTCGACGCCTGCCGCGACAACCCGTTCGCCGCCAAGATCAAGTCGAATTCCGCGACCCGCAGCGTCAACGTGCAGACGGGTCTGGCCGAAATGAAATCCGGCGAAGGCACCCTGATCGCGTTCGCCACCGGCCCGGGCCAGACCGCGCTCGACGGTCAGGAAGGCGCCAACAGCCCGTTCACCCGCGCTTTGCTCGCCAACCTCACCCAGCCCGGCGTCGAGATCCAGCAGGCCATGACCAAGGTCCGTGCCCAGGTTAACGAGGAGACCAGCAAGGGCCAGCTGCCCTGGGGTCACACCAACCTGATCGGCGCGGTCTATCTCAACGGCGCGCCCGCGGCGGGCGCAGCGCCGGCGCAGGTGGCCGCCGCTTCCTCCGGTCCCGCCAGCGACGTCGAACTCGAATTCTGGCGTTCGATCAAGGAAACCAACAAGCAGGAAGAGCTCAACGCCTATCTGAGCAGCTATCCCAACGGCCAGTTCCGGTCGCTGG
>JAQSDT010000431.1 GCA_029946075.1 bacterium
GCCGGCCGTCACGTTTCCAAGATGCCCGGCCCGGCCTACACCACCACCAAGCACGCGGTGCTGGCGCTGACCCATTCCTTCAACATGGACGAATGCGTCAACGGCCTGCGTGCCTGTTGCCTGTCGCCCGGCGAGGTCGCGACGCCGATTTTGAAATTGCGCCCGGTGGTGCCGAGCGAATCCGAACAGGCAAAAATGCTGCAGCCGGAAGATTGCGGCCGCACCATCGCCTTCGTCGCCAGCATGCCGCCGCGCGTCTGCATGAACGAGATTTTGATCAGCCCGACGCATAATCGCGGGTTCATTCAGACGCCCGCGAACCGGGATTAAAACGAACTCTCTCGATCGTCGTCCCGGCCTTGAGCCGGGACCCATAGCCACCGGCTTTGGTTTGGCAGTTGGTATTAGCGATCTCACCTTTCGATAGATCACGCGGTATGGGCCCCCGATGCGCAATTGCGCATCTGAGCGTTCGCAGGGGCGACGATGACGATATTCACTCCCCCGCCTGCGCTTCCAGGGGCCGCACCGCTGTCCAGTGCCAGCCCTCGGCGTGCTTGCGCTAGTAGGTTTCCTTCAGCCGCATCGATATCGGCCCCGGCCTGTCATTGCCGAGGATGCGCGTGCCGATGCGCGATGCCGGCATCACGCCGCCCGCGGTCGTTGCCATGAAGACCTCATCGGCATGGTCGAGCGCCGCACGGGGTATCGGCTCGACCGCGGCCTCGATGCCGAGTTCGGCGCAAATCTCCAGCACCGATCGGCGCGTGATGCCGTGCAGGCTGCCGCGATCCGGCGTCGTCACCCGTCCGTCCTTGACGACGAAGATGTTGAAGCCAGGTCCTTCGGTCAGAAGACCCTGCGCGTCGCACAGCACCGCGGTGTCGAAATCGGCGTCGTGCGCCTCCATCAGGCCGGAGGTCAGGTCGTTCCACTGATAGTTCTTGACCGTCGGATCGACCGACGCATCGGGCACGCGCGGCGTCGAGGCGATCCAGACATGGGCGCCGCGTTCCTGCACGTCTCTCGGGATGACGTCGATCCAGGGCAGCGCATAGGCGATCAAATGATTGTCGCAATCGGCCGGCCGGCGTGAGCCCGCAACACGCGGGCGCCCGCGCGAGGCCACCATCGCGACATAGGCGTCCGCAAGGCCCGTCAGCGCCACGCAGCGATGCAGGATCGCCTCGATCTCGGCGCGGTCTTCCGGGGGGTGGATACGGCGGCTCGCCATCGAATGCCCGAAGCGGTCGAGATGGTCGGCAAGCCGGAAGAAGCCGCCGTTGAAGACATGCACGACGTCGTAGACGACATCGGATCGCGTAAAGCCCCAATCGGTGACGGGCAGCGTCGCCTCGGCGATCGGAACGAACCGCTTTCTGACGTAGGCAGCGCCGTCGGCAAAGACCGGTTTGTTCATGCGTTATCTCCCGGGGGGTGCGATCGTTTCGGCTATCCTAGCCCAAGTCCCGTAGCCCGGGTGAAGCGAAGCGTAACCCGGGAACAGTATTGCCCGACGGGCAAAAACCCCCGGATTGCGCTGCATTCCATCCGGGCCACGGGAATTTTTCTACTTTGCATGGGGTTGTTTTCGAGATTTTGTTTTTTGGCGCCCCGTCCGCACGCCGCGCCGCCGCAAAAGTTTCGCCGATCACGATAATTTATTCCCCGAAACCGGCCGAAAATCCTCCCGTAGCTCGGGCCAACGACGACGAACACAACCGGTCACCTGACCAGCGTCGTTGTTCTCATCGCCGGTGGAAACCCGCCGGTCCACGCAACGCTCGGGAGAATGTTACATGTCCAAACGTATCGCACTGCTTTCCGCCGCAATGTTCAGCGCTCTTGCTTTCACGGCCGTCATCAACGCGCCCGCCAGCGCCGAAGAGAAGACCGTGATGGTCGGCGGCGCCGCGATGTTCCCCTCGAAGAACATCGTCCAGAACGCCGTCAACTCCAAGGATCACACCACCCTCGTCGCCGCGGTGAAGGCCGCCGGTCTGGTCGAGACGCTGGAAAGCAAGGGCCCGTTCACGGTGTTCGCGCCGACCAACGCCGCCTTCGGCAAGCTGCCGGCCGGCACCGTCGACACGCTGGTGAAGCCTGAGAACAAGGCGACGCTGACCAAGATCCTCACCTACCACGTCGTCCCGGGCAAGCTGGCTGCGGCCGACCTCAAGGACGGCATGAAGCTCAAGACCGCCGAAGGCGAAGAGCTGACCGTCAAGAAGGACGACGGCAAGGTCTGGATCGTGGACGCCAAGGGCGGCAAGTCGATGGTCACGATTTCGAACGTCAATCAGTCGAATGGCGTGATCCACGTGGTCGACACCGTGCTGATGCCGGCGTCCTGATCTCCCGCGCGTCCCTGACTGGTCCCAACAGGGCGTGTGGAACGGGCGAGCCGGGGCAACCCGGCTCGCTTTTTCGTGACTATGATAGGCGCCGTACATCGATTCGATAGCGCCTTGGCAGTAACGCAGGCCCGGTTCCGGGCGTATAGTTGATGTCGAAATTCAAACGGGGAACGGACATGTCGGCCCTCACAGTCAGCGACGAGCAAGCCGCGTCGATCAAGGCGAAGGTCATCCAGCCGGCCTGGGTACGGGCCCTGCACTGGGCCAACGCCGTTGCGATGGTGCTGATGATCATGTCGGGATGGCAGATCTACAACGCCTCGCCGCTGTTCGGATTCACCTTCTCTTCCAGCATTACGCTCGGCGGCTGGCTCGGCGGCGCGCTGCTGTGGCACTTCGCTGCGATGTGGCTGTTGATGGTCAACGGCCTGATCTATCTGGTGCTCGGCTTCGTTACCGGCCGCTTCCGCAAGAAGCTGCTGCCGATCACGCCGGAGGGCGTGATCTCGGACACCAAGGCGGCGCTGACCGGCAAGCTGTCGCACGAGGATCTCTCCAAATACAATCACGTGCAGAAGCTGCTCTACGCCGGCGTGATCCTGGCCGGCATCCTGATCGTGTTGTCGGGCCTCGCGATCTGGAAGCCGGTTCAACTGCAATATCTCACCGCACTGTTCGGCGGCTACAACGCCGCCCGCTACGTTCACTTCTTCTGCATGGCCGCGATCGTCGGCTTCATGGTGGTCCACGTCGCGCTTGCCCTTCTGGTTCCGAAGAGCCTGCGCGCGATGATCATCGGCCGCTGATTCAAGGGAGAATGACCATGGGTCGCTTGCGCAATCTGCTGATCCCCGGCGTCGACAAGAATCTGCTCGTCAGGGATGCCGTCAACACCATGCCGGACCTCACCCGCCGGCGCTTTATTTCCGCCGGCGCCAGCTTCGGCGCGCTGACGCTGCTGACCGGCTGCGACGTTACCGACCAGTTCTCGGCCGAAGAGATGCTCAAGCGCGTCTCCAAGTTCAATGACGGCGTGCAGTCCTGGATCTTCAATCCGAACGCGATGGCGCCAACCTTCTCGGAGAGCGAGATTACAAAGCCGTTTCCGTTCAACGCCTATTACGATCTCGACGAGGCGCCGACGGTGGACGGCAAGGCTTGGAAGCTCGAGGTGCGCGGCCTCGTCGACAACAAGAAGCCGTGGACGCTGGAAGAGCTTTACAGGCTGCCGCAGGTCAAGCAGATCACGCGCCATATCTGCGTCGAGGGCTGGAGCGCGATCGGCAGCTGGACCGGCACGCCGCTGCGCGATTTCCTGAAAATCATCGGCGCCGACACCCGCGCCAAATATGTCTGGTTCCAGTGCGCCGACAAGGACGGCTACAACTCGCCGCTCGACATGCAGACCGCGCTGCATGCGCAGACCCAGA
>JAQSDT010000432.1 GCA_029946075.1 bacterium
CAGCGAGGTGGTGCTGTTTCTGTATGGTGTCCTCGCCGGCGGCAGCGACAGCGGTCTCAGCGTGGCGCTGGGCGGATTTGCCGGTCTGGTGCTCGGCGCGCTGGTCTGCATGCTGACCTATTTCGGCCTCGTGAAGATTCCGACGCGGGCGCTGTTTGCCACGACCACGGTCCTGATCGCGCTGTTGGCCGCCGGCATGGCGGCGCAGGCGGCGGCGTTTCTCGAAAAGGCCAACTGGCTGACCGCGCTGGACAGCGTGGTCTGGGATTCCGGCTGGCTGCTTTCCGATTCAAGCCTGCTCGGCAAGGCCCTGCATACGCTGGTCGGCTACACCGATCAGCCGACCGCGATGCAGCTCGTGGTCTATCTGGCGATCCTGGCGATCACTTTCGTGCTGATGCGCTTCTATAGTACGCCGGCGAAGAACGTCGCGCCGGCACCTGCCGAATAGTCAGCTTTCACCGAACACGCGCTTGAAGATCGTGTCGACGTGCTTGAAGTGATAGCCGAGGTCGAACTGTTCCTCGATCTCCGCATCGCTCAGATGCTTCTTCACGTCAGGGTCTTTTTTCAGCAGCGTCTGGAAATCGCCTTCGCCGCGCCACACCGGCATGGCGTTGCGCTGCACGTATTTGTAGGCGTCCTCGCGGCTGGCGCCCTTTTGCGTCAGCGCGATCAACAGCCGCTGCGAATGCACGAGGCCGCCGAGGCGGTCGAGGTTCTTCTGCATGTTGGCGGGATAGATCAGGAGCTTCTCGATCAGCCCGGCGAGGCGCATCAGCGCGAAATCGAGCGTGACGGTCGCATCCGGACCGATCATGCGTTCGGCCGAGGAGTGCGAGATATCGCGCTCGTGCCACAACGCGACGTTTTCCATCGCCGGCATCGCATAGGCGCGCACCATGCGCGACAGGCCGGTGAGGTTTTCCGACAGCACCGGGTTGCGCTTGTGCGGCATCGCCGACGAGCCCTTCTGGCCTTCGGAGAAGAACTCCTCGGCTTCCAGCACTTCGGTACGTTGCAGATGGCGGATCTCGATCGAGAGCCGCTCGACGGAGGAGGCGATGACGCCGAGCGTCGCGAAATACATCGCGTGGCGGTCGCGCGGAATGACTTGCGTCGAGATCGGTTCCGGCGCGAGCCCCATCGCCCTGGCGACGTGCGCTTCGACGCGCGGGTCGATCTGCGCGAAGGTGCCGACGGCGCCTGAAATGGCACAGGTCGCGACCTCCTTGCGGGCGGCGACCAGGCGCTCGCGGGCGCGGGTGAATTCCGCATAGGCAAAGGCAAGCTTCAGCCCGAACGTCACGGGCTCGGCATGAATACCGTGGGAGCGGCCGATGGTCGGCGTCATCTTGTGCTCGAAGGCGCGCTTCTTCAGTGCAGCCAGCACCTTGTCGACGTCGGCAATCAGCAGATCGGCCGCGCGGGTCAGCTGCACGTTGAAGCAGGTATCGAGCACGTCGGAGGAGGTCATGCCCTGGTGGACGAAACGCGCCTCGGGGCCGACGATTTCGGCGAGATGGGTGAGGAAGGCGATGACGTCGTGCTTGGTCTCGCGCTCGATCTCGTCGATCCGCGCCACGTCGAAGGTGGCATTTTTGGCCTTGGCCCAGATCGTTTTGGCGGCTTCCTTGGGGATGGTGCCCAGCTCGGCGAGCGCGTTGGCCGCATGCGCCTCGATCTCAAACCAGATCTTGAATCGGGTCTGCGGCTCCCAGATGGAAGCCATTTCCGGGCGGGTATAGCGGGGGATCATCGACGACTCCGGGTCGGATTGTTTTTTACACCGCGCTTTAGCAGAGCGGCGGAAGCCAGACAAACGCCGTTCCCGGCGGGTGGGGATAGCGGGGCGGGGGCTCCCGTGGAGGCCCTCACGCAGCCGGCTTCGCAGGCCATTCCTCACGAATTATTGACTGACAGATATTGAAATCTGTCAGCGAGACATGCTATAGACAATTCCGGCGCCGGAAACAGGCGTTGCCCCATGGCTCGATGACCGAGCGCCGGGGAGTTGAGAAGGACTGCACGTATGACGACCGAAATCATTCATATCACTGCCCAAATCCAGCGTTGGCTGAACCAGCGGGTTGCCCGTCATCTGGCCGCGCAGGCCGAAAGACTGGAACCCGCCAAGCACTGACCACCCATCCCGTCGTTTCGCAGGTGCGCGCATGAACGAAGTTGTGGTTCTGACTCCCGAACGAATCCTCGAGGTGACCGAGGACGTTCTGCGCCGCTATGGGCTGGCCAAGGCGACCGTCGTGGACGTCGCCCGCGCCCTCGATGTCAGCCACGGCAGCGTCTATCGCCATTTCCCCAGCAAGGCTTCGCTGCGCGAGGCCGTCGCCAAGCGCTGGCTCGATCGGTTGAGCCTGCCGCTGCGCCAGATCGTCGAAGCTCCGGGTCCGGCTCCGGCGCGGCTGGAGCGCTGGTTGCGCACGATGTGTGCAATGAAGCGCGAGCGGCTCGGCGACGATCCGGAGATGTTTGCGACCTATCTGACGCTGGCGCGCGAAGCCTGCCAGGCGGTGAGCTGCCACAAGGATTGCCTGGTCGATCAGATCGCGCAGATTTTGTCCGACGGTGTGAAGCAGGGCGCGTTCCAGGTCGCCGACGTCAAGGTTTCCGCGTGGGCCGTCTTCGATGCCACCAGCCGTTTCCATCACCCGGCGCATGCCGAGGAATGGAAGGATGCGGAATGCCCCGGGCGGATCGACGCCGTGCTGGCGCTGTTGCTCAAGGGGCTGGAAGCGCCGCGCAAGCGCTGATTCCCCACTTTATCCCCGTCACACAGCCATCTTGCCTAATTGCACGCCGCACGCCGGCTGTTTTTGATATCCATCAAGACACGCGCAGGCACGGGCGCGATGATTGGCGCGGAGGGACAGCGTGCGGCTTGCGATCTTTGCGGACATCCATGCCAACCGGCAGGCGTTCAGCGCGTGTCTCGATGCCGCGCGCGCCCGCGGTGCGGAGCGGATCGTCTGCCTCGGGGACGTCGTCGGCTACGGTGCCGATCCGGAATGGGCCGTCGATACCGTGATGCAGCTCGTCGGGGACGGCGCCATCGCTGTCCTCGGCAACCATGACTGCGCCATCGGCTCGCCTTCCGAAACAATGAACGCGGCGGCGCAGGCTGCGATCGAATGGACGCGCGGCCGGCTCAGCGTGCCGCAGCGGCGCTTTCTGGCGGAACTGCCGCTGACCATGCACGAAGACGACCGGCTCTACGTGCATTCGGAAGCGTCGAACCCCTCGCGCTGGCGCTATGTCCGCTCGACGCAGGATGCCGCGCGCAGCCTCGAGGCGACCGGGACTCACGTTACCTTCTGCGGCCACATCCACCAGCCCGCGCTCTATTCGATGTCATCTGCGGCGAAGATGACGAGCTTCATTCCGGCCACGGACGTACCGGTGCAATTGCTCGGCGGCCGGCGCTGGCTCGCCGTGCTCGGCTCGGTCGGCCAGCCGCGCGACGGCAATCCCGCGGCGGCGTTTGCGATGTTCGACACGAATTCGCGCGAGATTACCTATTGCCGCGCGCCTTACGACGTCGAGGCGGCGGCGGACCGTATTCGCGCCAACGGCCTGCCGCCTTGGCTGGCCGATCGCCTGCTGGTGGGGAAGTAAGGCGATGGTGAAGCCTGCTATCGAACCCGGCACGGAGCTCGACGGTTTTACGATCGGCGAGCGCGTTCACCAGGGCGGCATGGCGGCGCTGTGGACCGTGACCCACCCCGGCATCAACGTGCCGCTGCTGATGAAGGTGCCGCGCGTCTCG
>JAQSDT010000433.1 GCA_029946075.1 bacterium
GACCGAGTGCGGCGACGACAGCCTGCGTGTCGATTAGGGCATCGTCCTCCCGGCAGGCTTCTACCGTCCGCGCCACGATCTCCGGCGCCCGGACCATGCGACGGATCTCGCCGACTCAAGAATGCTCTTATCCGATCCCGGTAGGAGTTTGGCCTGAAGCAGGATCGGGCTGTACAATGTGGTAAGGGACAACGCGGATAAGGTTTTCGTTTGAACACCTCATCCGGGCGGTCACTCGCCTTGCTACTCTGGCTGGTCTGGAGCCCTTGTCGCTACGCTAATCGCTGCGCTTGCCGTGGTCCTGCGTGTCGGGACTTAGTGGTGGAAAAACAATTCGGAAGCGAGCACCGCCCTCAGGACAGTTTCCTGCGGTGATTACGCCACCCATGTGCCTGATGATGTCGTAGCTGATCGATAGCCCCAGCCCGGTGCCCTTGCCGGTCGGCTTGGTGGTAAAGAACGGCTCGAACAAGCGCGGGAGGACATCGGCGGGGATGCCCGGCCCGTCGTCCTCCACAGTGAGCACGATCCCGTCGCTCTCCGGGACGCCAGAGATGCGAAGTTTGATATGGCCGAGAGTCCCGCTTGTAGGTCGTCCCGCCTGGTCGAGCAGCGCGTCGCGAGCGTTCAGCACGAGGTTGATCAAGACCTGTTGCAGCTGGTTCGTTTCACCAACCACCATCAGGCCGGGCGACGGCAGATCGAGGCTGAACGCGATGCGGGCGGCCTTGAGCTGCTCCTGCAGTAGATCGCCTGCCCGGCGTGCCGCTTCGACGATGTCGAACGGTGCCGATGCGTGAGTCGGCGCCCGCGCCACGGTGCGCAGGTTGCGGACCAGGCTTGCGGCGCGCTCGGTCTGGCTGGAGATGCGGTAGAGTGCCGCCCGGATGACCGTGCCCAGTGCCGCCGGCAGCGCCGCGGCCTCCGGGCTCTCGAGTTCCTCGTCCAGTGTGTCAGTCGCCAGGCGGATCACGGTGAGCGGCTGGTTGATCTCATGTGCCATGCCGGTCGCCATCTCACCCAAACTGGCGAGCCTGGCCGAGTTGAACAGCCGGGCCTGGACCATGCGGTGCTCGGTGTCGTCGACGCCGATGAGGACGATGTAATGAAGGTGGCCAGCGTCGTCCTGCATCGGATTGGCGGTGACGCGGAAGATGCGGCTCTGGCCGTCGGCGACAGCAACATTGCACTCGAACTCGACAGGCTTCAGTCGTTGCGGACAGGCGTGCGCCTGCCACCCCGCGATAACCTTGAGATCGAGACCGGAGAGGACCAGTTCGGCATAGGGCAGGCCGACGATATCGGCCGTCGTCGTCGCCTGTAGATCGAGCACGAACTGATTGGCCAGCAACACGCGGGCATTGTGGTCGAGCAGGAGAATGGCGGCCCCGGTCGACTGGAACACCGAGCTGAGACGCTCCATCTCGACCGCGAGCTGCGCCTCGTGTTTCTTGGCCTCGGTGATATCGACGCGGACCACGACGCGCCCGCCGGCCGGCATGTCGCTGACATAGGACCGGCGCCACTCGCCGTCCGGCCGACGCAACTCGGAAATACCACCGCGGTCAAAGGCGGCGACCGTCTCGGCTGCCCACGCCTTCCAGGCCTCGGCCACTTTCCCGGTCACCACCCCCTCGCCATACGACGCCATAACTTCATCGATCGTGAGGCCGCGGGCGGCACCCGGCGTGCGCCATGGACTGGCATCGCGGGCGGCTTGGTTGGCCATGATTAGCCGCCGCTCACTGTCGTATTCGATGAATTCCACCGGGATCGCGTTGGTCGCAGCCAGCAGCCGCGCCCGGACGGCGTCGCCGGCGGCGCGTTCACGGGCGATCAGCTGGGCGCGATTGGCCAACAGGAAGGTGAACAGCCCAATCATCACGATTCCCGCCGTCGCGGCGACGATGATGGCGCGGCGCGCCGGCAAGGTCTGGCTGTCGATCGCTCCCTGGTCCGAGGCGACAACAACCTGTAGCGGCCATCCCGCTACGCGGCGCGACCAGGAAATGCCGTCGCCGAGAGCGATATCGCCTGCGGAGCGATCGGGCCAGCGAAACCACACGGTGGCATCCTCGCCGAGGAGTTCGAGCCTGTCGTCTGACTGCAGGCCGATGTCCTTCCAGATCCTCTCGAGCGCGGCGATGTCGATCATTGCCACGATGACACCCATCAATTCGCCGTCCCGCCGGCGCACCGGATGCGACACGGGAATGACTTCGACCTTGGTCAGGCGGCTGACGACCGGCTGGCCAATCCGGCTACCTAGGCTCTTGCTGTCGAGATGGACGCGGAAATAGGCACGGTCAGACAGGTCGATCAGATCCGACGCCGCGGCTGTCGCCGTAACACTCGCGACGACGCGGCCCTGGGGATTGATGAAAAAGAAGCCGTTGAGCAAATTGGTGGCGACCTGGCCATCGGACCCGAGCTCGGCGATCCGACTTGGATCGTTGGCCTCGCGGATATCGGCACTGGCCTGTGTCATGCTACGCTCGACCATGAACAGGGTCGTGGCGAGCTGATGTGTCACCGCCCTGGCGAGCTGTTCGACTTGTTCGCGGGTCGACACGCGCGCGGAGTCGCCAATCTCGGTGAGCATCAGGTCGGCTAAGGCCGCGACGAACAGCATGATGGCGATGCCCCCCACGGCAATGATGCGGCTCTCTCGCCGGTCGGGCGGCAGCAGGCGCTTCGTCAGAGTTCGAAGGAAGGACATGCGGGAAGACGATCTATCCGACCGACGGCGGTTCGGGCGGTGGCCCGGGGACCCTGTGGGCCTCCCATTCCGCGCGCACTTCGCGGTATAGGGCGGCGATCGAGAACGGCTTGTAGAAGATCTTCACGCCCGCCGCCTTGAGGTCGGCCGCGAGATCGCTTTCCTCCAGGTGACCCGTCATCAGGATACGGGCAACCGGACCACCAGAGCGTTTAATCGCTGCGCGGACGAGGTCAACGCCGCTACCGTCTGGCATTCGGACGTCGGTAATGAGAATGTCGATTGGTGTCCCAGGAGCGGCCAGGATCTCCATGCCTTCGCTGAAAGACGACGCTGTGATCACCTGTTCTCCGCGCCGGCGGAGATAGCCTGCCACCGAGGCAAGGATTTCCGGCTCGTCATCGACGACGAGGATGCGAGCTGCAAGGATCGGGGCCGCCAGGATTGGGTCCGATGGTGTTGCAGTCATGTGGGCTTCCTTTTCTTCGGGTCAGGTGCGGCGGGCAGCGTGATCTCGAAACAGGTGCCGCCGCCGGGGCGACCCCTGCGCCGCTATACTCTACTACGAGACGCAAGAAAGTCCGCCCATCACGCTGCAGCTGTTGTGTCGAGATCTTTATCATCTTGTTGCTGGGCGTGGCATGCACCGCGCCGAGTAAGTCGCGGGCATTGTTGATAAGGTTAATCAGTCGGCCGTTAAGAAGCCGGTTTGATCGCGGCTTGGACTGCGAAGTCGGCGCTGAGGAAGGCCATGATTAGGCACAAAAGCATTCTCAACCAGGCGAGGATGCGTCTGAAGTTGTAGCCGACGGCGGTGAGAACTGCGTTGGCGGCATCGCCGGCCTGGCCCTTGAGATAGCAGCGGTCGAGATGACCCTCGGCTTTCATGTGGCCGATGACTGGTTCGATAGCGGAGCGGCGTCGCAGTTCTCGTTTGATGACACCGAAGACGCCGCGCTTCTGACCGGAGATGAAGACACGCCGCGGATTTGGCGCATCGAGGCCGCGGTATCCCTTGTCGACATAGACACGCTCGATCTCGCGGCCAGTGAGGCG
>JAQSDT010000434.1 GCA_029946075.1 bacterium
CACGCCGATCTTCATCGAACGCGCGCATCTTTTTGCGGCGACCTCCGGCATCACACCGACGCCGACGCCGGCGGCGACCATCTGGCCGATCGCATCGAAATTGTTGAGCCGGGCGCGGAATCGCAGCCGCGCGCCGAGCCGGGCCGCATGCCCGCTGATATGGGCATGCAGCGCGATCGAGGAAATCAGTCCGACGAAATCGCGCTCCACCACTTCGCTGAAATCGACCTGGCGCCGGCCAGCCAGATCGCTGTCCCGCGCGGTCACAAGTACCAGGCGGTCCTCGCTGAACGGCACCCGCTCGATCGTGTCGGGCAGCGCGTGTTCGGCGGCGAGGCCGAGATCCGCGGCGCCGCTGGCAATCGCGCGGGCAATGTCGGCGCTTTCGCGTTCCTCGACGTCGATCGAGATGTGCGGATGCTGGCTGAGAAACGTGGCCAGCGTCTTCGGCAGATATTCCGACAGGCCGGACGTGTTGGCGAGCAGACGGACGGTCGCCTTGGCGCCGCTTGCATAGGCGGCGAGATCGCCGCGCATCGCCTCGACATTGTGAATCACGACCCTTGCGTGGTCGAGCAGGCTCTCGCCGGCGGGCGTCAGCTCGACGCCGCGGCGACCACGCATCAGCAAGGCGACGCCAAGCGCTTGTTCCAGCCCCTTGATGCGCGCGCTCGCCGAGGCCAGCGCCAGATGCACCTTGACCGCGCCGTTGGTGATGCTGCGCGTTTCGGCGACGGCGATGAAGAGTTGCAGGTCGACCAGATCGAAGCGCATGGGATTTCCGTTCGCAGGTAGCCGTCATTGCGAGCCAACGGGTCGGGCGAATGCCCGCCCGATGACAGGCTACACGAAACAATCCATGCCTCTGCTGGGGACAGATGGATTGCTTCGCTGCGCTCGCAATGACAGGGAGACAGCCTTTGCCCTGCACGAAGGCTATCTCCGTAACCTCCAGATTGTGCCGAACAAACCGATAGGTCAATGTCCGGCCATGTTCGATTCCCTGCTCATTCTCATCGCCGCGGCGTTCCTGCTGGCTGGTTTCATCAAGGGCGTCATCGGGCTTGGCCTGCCGACGGTGTCGATGGGCCTGCTCGCGGTGACGATGCCGCCCGGCCAGGCGATCGCGATCGTGATCGTGCCGGCGATCGTCACCAACATCTGGCAGACCTTCGGCGGGCCGTATCTGCGCGACATCATGCGGCGGCTGTGGCCGCTGATGGCCGGCGTCGTCGTCGGCATCTGGCTGAATGCGGGACTGCTGACCGGCCCCTATGCGCCCTATGGCACCGTCGTGCTCGGCACCCTGCTGGTGTTCTACGCGATCCTCGGCCTCAGCAAGATCGCCTTCAAGGTCGCGCGCCGCGACGAGAAATGGATCGGTGGCATCGTCGGGCTGATTACGGGCGTGGTTTCAGCCGCCACCGGCGTGCAGGTGATCCCGTCGATGCCGTATATGCAGGCGATCGGCATGGAGAAGGACGAACTGGTGCAGGCGCTCGGCGTGTTCTTCACCGTCGCCACCGTGGCGCTGGCGTTCAACCTCACCACCACGGGATTGTTGACGGCGGCAACGGCGCTGCCCGGCGCGGTGGCCATGGTGGCATCGTTTGCCGGCATGTTCATCGGACAGGCGGTACGGACGCGGATGCAGCCGGAGGTGTTCCGGCGCTGGTTCCTGATCTCGATGATCTTCCTCGGGCTTTATCTCGCAACCACCGCCGCCCTGAAGCTTCACGGCTGAAGGTTGAAGAAATTACTCAGCGCTCCAGCATCGCGACGCGAACGCCGAGATAGATAAAGAGGCTGCCGAGCACACGGTTGATCCAGACCATCGCGTTTGCCGAACGGCGAATGCGGCTGGCGGCCCGCGAGGCGAAGGCCGCGACGCCGAGGCACCACAGCATGCCGTTGAAGACGAAAATCAGCCCGAGCGACAGGAAGGCCAAGGTCTTGTGCGCCGAATCGGCCGCCACGAACTGTGGCAGGAAGGCCAGGAAGAACAGCGCCACCTTCGGATTGAGCGCGTTGGTCAGCGCGCCCTGCCAGAACACGCGGGCCAGCGAGGTTTCCGCAGCCACAGCCTCCACCACAGGCGCCGGCCGCGACAGCAGCATCTGGACGCCGGTGAACAGCAGATAGGCCGCGCCGACCAGCTTGAGAACGGCAAAGGCCGCCGAGGACGCCATCAGCAGCGCCGACAGGCCGATCGCGGCGCCGAATACGTGAACCAGGCAGCCGCAGCAGATCCCGATCGCCGCCGCCGCCCCGCCGCGCCAGCCCAGTTGCAGGCTGCGGCCGATAATATAGGCCGTATCCGGCCCCGGTGTGACATTCAGCAGCAGTCCCGACAGGACGAAAAGCCAGAGTTCGTGGATACCGAGCGTCTCAATCATCATTTCGACCAGTTCCGGACCTGCGTTCATCCAATTGCGCGCACCAATTGTCCTGGGATTGCATTACTATCTCTTCTGGATCGCGCCGACGTCAGATACACCATATTTGATATGCATTGGAATCGCCCGGCCGACCCACGCGCGGTTGGCCGCCATTCGGCGCCGTTGGGGATATACTGGAGAACATGGAAAGACGCCTGGCTGCCATCGTCTGCGCTGACGTCGCCGGCTATTCCCGCATGATGGGAGCCGACGAGGCGGGCACGCACGCCACCTTCAAGGCCCATCGCAGCGCAATCTACCCCTTCATCCTCAATCATGGCGGCCGGCTGGTGAAAAATACCGGCGACGGCTTCCTGCTGGAATTCCCGAGCATCGTCGGCGCCATCGAGGCCGCCATCGCGATGCAGATGGTGATGACCGAGCGCAACGACCATTTGCCCGCCGACCGCATCATGCAGTTCCGCATGGGCATCCACATGGGCGACGTGATGGCCGACGAGGACGAGGTGTTCGGCGACGACGTCAACATCGCGGTCCGGCTCGAATCGGTCGCGCCGGCCGGCGGCATCGCCGTGTCGGGCAAGGCCGCGCACGAAGCCGGCAAGCGCCTCAGCGTCGCGCTGGTCGACGCCGGCCCGCACCGCTTCAAGAACATCGCCGAGCCGATCCAGGTCTGGACCTGGCAGCCGGCCGGCTCCGATGTCGCGGGCACAGCCTCCCGCAGGGGTTCGGCCGAAACCTCGGCAACCAATCTCCCGGCCCAGTATCGCACCGCGATCGTCGGCGTGCTGCCGTTCGACAACTTGAGCGAAAGCGCCGACGAATATTTCGCCGACGGGCTGACCGAGGATCTGATCCACGCGCTCTCGCTGCAATCCTTCTACCGGGTGCTCAGCCGCAACTCGACCTTCGCATTCAAGAACAAGAGCATGAATACGCGCCTGATCGCGCGCGAGATCGACGCGACCTATCTGATCCAGGGCTCGGTGCGCCGCGCCGGCAGCAAGATTCGCGTCACCGCCGAACTGATCGCGCCCGAGACCGGCGAGCAATTGTGGACCGGTCGCTTCGACCGCGACATGGGCGACCTGTTCGCGATGCAGGACGAGATCACCACCAGCCTGTCGGCCGCCGTCGCCGCCGAGATCTACCGCGCGGAAGCCTCGGCGCCGCCGCGCTCGTCCTCGAACGACATCACCGCCTGGGACCGCTTCCTCAAGGGGCTGTCTCACTATTACCTGCACACCCAGGCGGATTTCGAAACCTCGATCGGCCTGTTCAAGGAAGCCATCGCGCTCGACCCGACCTTGGCCATCGCGCGCGCCTATCTCGCCACCATCCAGATCCAGGGCATCCAGTTCGGATGGCTCCATCC
>JAQSDT010000435.1 GCA_029946075.1 bacterium
GCCTGAATCCGGCTCGTCGATGTTGAGCGCGCTCTGCATCGCCTTCGAGGTCAGGCCGATCTTGTGGCCCTTCACGATGCGGCCCTGCGTCACCTTCATCTCAACCCACGCCTTCTGAATAGCGTAGGCATCCTCGATCGTTATGCCGGGATGCTCGAGTGACAACTGGCGTATTTGGGTACGCGTCTTCTCGGCATGATCGAGCCGCTCGGCGGCGCTGCGTATCTGGTCGTTGGAAAGGGCCATGGGCGTCCGGCTCGCGTCGAAAAGGCGGGTGCGGAAATTTGATTAACATGTTAAGTTATATCGGGCAAACTGATTTGATGCTTGTTGCAGCGCAAAACTTTATCCTTCTCGCCACCGGCGATTCCTGATGGCAAAGCACTGACGATGGCAGGCAAGAAACCGCCGAACGGATCGCGTTCGGACCAGGATAGAATGAATGAGGGGCGCCGCGCGCCGATGCGCGAGTTCTCGCGCTCGCTGCCGATGTCGCTGCTGCGCGCGCGTGAAGCCGTGATGCGGCAATTCCGTCCGTCGCTGCGCAATCACGGGCTGACCGAACAGCAATGGCGGATTCTTCGCGCGTTGACGGCCGTCGATACGATCGAGGTGACGGAACTGGCGCGCGTCGCCTTCCTGCTGGGCCCGAGCCTGTCGCGCATTCTGCGCGATCTCGAAGCCCGCGATCTGATCGAGCGCCGCGCCGCCAAGGCCGATCTGCGCCGCGGCGAGGTGTCGATCTCGCCCAAGGGATTGAAGCTGATCGAGGCCGTCGCGCCGAATTCGGAGGCGATCTATGCCGAGATCACCAGCCGCTATGGTGCACGCAAGCTTGCCGAGTTGCAGGACATGCTGGGCGAACTGGAGCGCAGTCTCGCGGCAATGGAAGTGGCTGACGAAAGCACCGACGCCGATGAGTGAGCGCAAATTTGCATGATGCTACCGGCGTCATGCATAACGGCCGGGCAAATGATTGCAATCATTTGGCAAAATGCAATCGATCGAGTAGACACGCGCGGTTTTTCGTTCAAAGTGCCGGCCAAGCCGGTCAGCAAAACCGGCGCGGGAGTCTTGGGGTCTCACTGCTCACGATGCAGCGTCCCGAGTGCAAGGTCAGGGCTAAAATCCGGATGTGGTCAGCTTACAAGTCAAAGGTTTCATCGATTTGGTAGTGCTGTGCCGTGTCACCGCCCGCGAGGCAGACATCCGGCGCGCCGCCAGCTAACGATTTTCGTGAACTCCAGCCAATCGCAACGATCATAAAGGGAAAGCGATCAATGACTACAAATAACGTCAAGAAGGTTTGGGCCTCGGGCAAAGCCGTCGTGAACGCGTGGCTCGCAATTCCGTCCGGCTTCTCCGCCGAAGTGATCGCGCAGTGCGGCTTCGACAGCGTCACCGTCGACATGCAGCACGGCGTGCAGGATTACCTCTCGATGGTGCAGTGTTTCCAGGCGATGAACGCGCACCCGGTGACGCCGATGGTCCGCGTGCCGTGGAACGAGCCCGGCATCATCGGCAAGGTGCTCGACGGCGGCGCCTATGGCGTGATCTGCCCGATGATCAACACCCCGAAGGAAGCCAAGGACCTGGTCCAGTTCGCGAAGTATCCGCCGAAGGGCACGCGCTCGAACGGCCCGATCCGCGCCGGCATGTACGGCAGCGCCGGTTCGTACCAGCAGACCGCCAATGACGAGATCGTGCTGCTGCCGATGATGGAGACCAAGACGGCGATCGAGAACATGGAGTCGATCCTCGACGTCGAGGGCATCAACGGCGTCTATGTCGGCCCGTCGGATCTGCGCTTCTCGTATGGCCTGACGCCGAAGCTCGACGGCGACGAGCCCGAAATCCTCAAGATCTACGAAAAGATCATCAAGGAATGCGGCAAGCGCGGCCTGCATCCGGGCATCCACTGCTCGGGCGCGGAAGGCGCGGCGCGTGCGGTCAACATGGGCTTCAAGCTGGTGACGCTGTCGAACGAAGTCGGCCTGATGTCGACCTACGCCAGGATGCAGGTGAACCAGACCCGCAAGGATTCCAGCGGCAAGGCGTAACCAGACGCGACTACCGAACAGACGAATAGGCGGGCAGCGAATGGAGGTATACCATTCGCTGCTCGTTCACTTTAGCAAGGAGACCTGCAATGGCCCCAGCCCCCGTCATCCGCTTGCACCCCGATGATGGCGTGCTGATTGCGCGCTCGAGCCTGCCGGCCGGCCTGGTCGTGGCCGACGGCGTCACGACGACGGAACGTATTCCTGCCGGGCACAAGGTTGCGATCAAACCGATCGCGGTGGGCGAGCCGGTGCGGCGCTACGGCCAGATCATCGGCTTTGCCACCGCGCCGATCGCGCCGGGCCAGCACGTGCACACGCAGAATTGCGGGATGGGCGATTTCGCCAAGGACTATGCCTATGGCGTCGACGTCAAGCCGGTGCCGAATTTTGATCTGCCGGCGACCTTCGAAGGCATTCGCCGCGGCGACGGCCGCGTCGCGACGCGCAATTATATCGGCATTCTCACCTCGGTGAATTGCAGCGCGCATGTCGCGGGCATTGTCGCCGACATGTTCAAGAAGAATCCCTTCACCGGCGACAATCCGCTGGCTGATTTCCCGAATGTCGACGGTGTCGTCGCGCTGACGCACAAGACCGGCTGCGGCATGACGCAGGACGAGCCGCTGGCGCTGCTGCGGCGGACGCTCGGTGGTTATGCACGGCACGCCAATTTCTCGCACGTCGTCGTGCTCGGGCTCGGCTGCGAGGTCAACCAGATCGGCGGGCTGATGCAGGAGCAGAAGCTTGCCGGCCGCCTGCGCGCGATGGATATCCAGGAAGTCGGCGGCACCCGCAAGACGGTGGAGGCCGGCATCGCCTTCGTGAGGGAGGCGCTGACCGACGCCAACAAGGTAAAGCGCGAGCCAGTTCCGGCCAGCGAACTGACGGTGGCCCTGCAATGCGGCGGTTCCGACGGCTATTCCGGCGTATCGGCCAATCCGGCGCTCGGCGCGGCGAGCGATTTGCTGGTGCGCCACGGCGGCACGGTGATCTTGTCGGAGACGCCTGAAACCTACGGCGCCGAGCATCTGCTGACGCGGCGCGCAGTCAGCCGCGAGGTCGGCGAGAAGCTGGTCGGCCTGATGCGCTGGTGGGAGGAATACACCAAACGCGAAGGCGCCGAGATGAACGCCAATCCCAGCCCCGGCAACAAGGCCGGCGGCCTCACCACCATTCTGGAGAAATCCCTCGGTGCGATGGCGAAGGCCGGTAGCACCAATCTGGTCGACGTGCTCAATTACGCCGAGCCGATCACCAAGAAGGGTTTTGTCTTCATGGATACGCCCGGCTACGACCCGGTCGCGGCGACCGGGCAGGTGGCGGGCGGCGCGAATCTCGTTTGCTTCACCACCGGCCGCGGCAGCGTATTCGGCTGCAAGCCGGCGCCGTCGATCAAGCTCGCCACCAACTCGGCGATGTACAAGCGGATGGAAGACGACATGGACGTCAATTGCGGCACCATCCTCGACGGCGAGGAAAGCGTGCAGCAATGCGGCCAGCGCATTTTCGAACTGATGCTGAAAACGGCATCGGGCCAGCCGACCAAGAGCGAAAGCTTCGACTTCGGCGGCGCCGAGTTCGCACCCTGGGTGCTTGGCGCGACGATGTGATGCTCGCACCACTCTCGCGTCGCCCCTGCGTTCGCAGGGACGACAGTTCCGCCGCACTTCCCTTGGGCACACCGTGCCCGTTGTTAATGCTTGATC
>JAQSDT010000436.1 GCA_029946075.1 bacterium
GGGATTGAACGAAGCATTCGCCCGCGCAGGTTCAGCATCGATGGCCGCAAACAGCTTCTGCATGGCGCGCGCCGAGGGGGCGCCGAGGCTTTCGTTCAGCAGAATGGTTTCGGCATATTCGTCCTGAATCGCAGCATATTGCCGCGCCAGGTCGGGATCGCTGGCCAGCGCTTCATCAACCCGGCGGGCATCACGCAGGCTGAGCGTGCCCGCGGCATGGAATGGCAGCAGAGCCTCGATCTCGGTGGGCTCACGGTCGGGTTGCTTGCTCATGGCAGTCTTGCTCGCTGGAGTCATGGCCAACCTCGCTCTATGCCGGCTGCCTTGAGCAGATCGGCCAATTTCTTTCGCGCGTAAAACAGGCGCGTCTTCACCGTGTTCTCCGGGATACCCACGATCTCGGCCACCTCTTCCACGGATTTCTCGTGGTAGTAGACGAGATCGACAATCTCCCGATGCTCCGGCGAAAGGGCCGTCAGGCACTTGCGCAACGCTTCACCCGTATCCTTCTTCTGCGCCACCACTTCCGGATCGTCGGACGTATCCTCGATCGCGTTCGCGGTTTCATCGTCCAGTCCAACGTCCTTGCGGCGTCTTAGTGCCGAAAGGGCCTTGAACCGGGTAATCGCCAGGAGCCAGGTGGTAACGGCGGATCGGCCCTCGAACTTGCCGGCCTGACGCCACACGTCGAGAAAAACCTCGCTGATGAGATCTTCCGCAACCTGTTCGTCCCGAACGAGCCGAAGCCCGAAACGGAACACCCTGACATGGTGCCTTCCGTAGAGCACCTGCATGGCGAGCCGGTCGCCTTGCGCGATCCGAGCGATCAGAATTTCGTCTGAAGCCGCCTGTGCCGCGCTCAATTGCCGTCTCGCAAGGTTGGTCTGACGGGGGAGGCCGGCGGTTCGACGGCAATGGTGAGATTCTTCACATTACCGGAATATCCCGGGTGCATGTGTGACCTACCCCACAGACGAGCACGGGCCGAAAACGGCGCCGACGCGAACGAACGAAGTCCCGGAATTGGTATCATAGTACAGCAATACTTTCCTAGCGACGCGCCACCTGCGACAACCTTACCAAGGCTTCGCCGGCAAGCCAGCATCTGCTTGTGGTCAGCCTCCCCGCGCCGGCGGTTCAGCCCCGTCGAAATCTGACAGATTTGCGTTGAGAAACAGTGCAGTGCAGGTGTTTTAACGGACCCGATGCGGCGCCAAAAGATACCAAAACTAAAGGCTTTATTCCCTAAAGTTCCAGTCCGGGCACATTGCATCAGCGACGGGACATGAGCAGCGCGGCTTCATTGCTTCAAAGGCAAGGCTCCAACGGTGCGGCCACGCAAATTGCCGGCCTGCCGCGCGAACTGCTGGAACGCCGGGCCGGCCAGCGCCGCGGGATGCTCGCCGTCCAGGCCGTCAGCTACGGCCTGATCGCGTCCGTCCTGCTGGTCTAGTGCTACGCCGGCACGATCTCGATCGTCATCCCGTCGGCCTACTTCCTGACCGGTGTCGGACTGATCTCGACGTTTGTGATCCTGTCGGAAGCTCACGTCAACGACCGGTTCGAGGACCACTATCTGACGATCTACCAGGTCGGCGGCCACGTCGTGCTTCAGCTCTGCTTCCTGCTGGCGGCGCCCGAAATCGGATTTACCTTCCTCAGCGTCGTGTTCCTGATCTTCGGTTTCGGCGCGCTGCGGATGACCTCGCGGCAGGCGCTCATCGCCTGGACCCTGACCATCGCCGGAATGACCCCGGTCTTCCTGTTCAGCCAAACGCCGATCGGCATGCCGGTGGCGACCCCGGTCGAGCGTATCGCCGCGATGCTGTCCTTCGTGCTCACCATCGGGCAATGCGCGTTCGTCGGCCTCTACGGCAGTTCGATGCGCAAGATGCTCTACGACCGCAGTTCCGAGCTCAAGGCCGCCAACAAGCGGATCGAGGAACTCGCCGAGCTGGACGAGCTGACCGGCGCCTCCAACCGCCGCAGCATCATGCGCGCGCTCGACGAGGAAATCGACCGCGCCGGCCGCACCAATGCGCCCTGCTCGGTCGCGCTGATCGATCTCGACTGGTTCAAGCGCATCAACGACGCCTACGGCCATCCGACCGGCGACGAGGTGCTGCGCACCTTCGCCATCACCATGTTCGCCAATATCCGCAGCATCGACCGTTTCGGCCGTTACGGCGGCGAGGAATTCCTGCTGCTGCTGCCCGACATGAACACCGATCGCGCCACGCGGGCGCTGGACCGGCTGCGGATGATCGTCGCCGATCTCGACTGGAGCGCCTTCTCGCCCGGCATGAAAGTGACGATGTCGGCCGGCGTCGCCACGCTCCGCCCGGCCGAAAATCCCGACACCTTCCTCGCGCGCGCCGACAGCGCGCTTTACGCAGCCAAGGCGCGGGGACGCAATCGCATCACCAGCGCCTGATACAACCTCTTCAATATCCGCTGAAGGAGAATCCTTCAGTGGTTTTGCTCCAGGACAGAGTTCATGAAACCGAAGCCCGTTATCTCACCCGGAAACCTGCTCGACGAATTGCAGAGCACGCTGGCGCACGGCACCGTCGCACGACGGGTCGAGACCCTGCGGCGGGTGACCGATCTCTTCATCAACGGTGCGGTGGATTATTCCGACGAGCAGATCGGTCTGTTCGACGACGTGTTCCAGTGTCTGATCGACGAAATCGAAACCTCGGCGCGCTCGCTGCTCGCCAACCGCCTCGCCCCGGTCGATACGGCGCCGCCGCGCATCATCCGCGCGCTCGCCTTCGACGACGTCATCGAGGTGGCGGGCCCGGTGCTGTCGCAATCCTGCAGGCTGGATGACAAGACCCTGATCGAGAACGCGCGCAGCAAGAGCCAGGCGCATCTGATGGCGATCTCGACCCGCAAGACCCTGAGCGGCGCCGTCACCGACGTGCTGGTCCAGCGCGGCAACGACGAGGTCGTCCACAGCACCGTCAACAATCCCGGCGCCGAGTTCACCGAGCGCGGCTTTACCCGCCTCGTCACGCGCGCCGAGGACGACGAGGAGCTTGCGACCTGCATCGGCATGCGGCCGAACATTCCGCGCCACCTTTATCTGAAGCTGCTGGCCAAGGCCTCGGACACGGTGCGGCAGCGGCTCGAGACCGCCAATCCGCAGCTGGCGACGCAGGTGCCGACCGCGGTGAAGGAAGCCACCAGGCGCGCCCGCTCGGCGAAATCGGCCGTGACCGAGGACACCGAGATCGCGCATGCGCTGGTCAAGTCGCTGTATGAAGACGGCCGGCTCGACGAGTTTCAGCTGGCCTCGTTTGCCGAGGCCGGCAAGTTCGACGAGGCCAATGCCTCGATCGCAGCGATGGCGAACGTACCGGTGGCGATCGCCGAGAACATGATGATTGAAACCCGCGCTGAAGGCGTGATGATCCTGGCCAAGGTCGCGGGATTGTCGTGGTCGACGGTGAAAACCATCATTCACATGCGCGACCTGCTGTCGGGTGCAGAGCCGACCGACATGATGGCCTGCAAGGATACCTACGAGCGGCTGCGGCCATCGACCGCGCAGCAGGTGCTGCGCTTCCACCGCATGCAGCAGACCGCGCCGGTGGCGTAGCCGTCGCCCGGATGGAGCGAAGCGCAATCCGGGATTTCATCCGCCTGCGCGAGAGTCCCGGATTTTGCGGAGCCTGTCATCGGGCGCGCATTCGCGCGACCCGTTGGCTCCATCCGGGCTTCTGTAACGGGCCTTGGTTAGTCAATCCCTTTTTGCATTGT
>JAQSDT010000437.1 GCA_029946075.1 bacterium
TACGGAAAGGCATGGGAAGCCGCGTAGGATGGGTGGAGCGCAGCGATACCCATCAATACAAATGCGGGTGGTGAGATGATGGGTATCGCTTCGCTCCACCCATCCTACGCAGTTCGTGCAGCGCCCGCCCCTACTTCATCAATCCCTTTTCCCGGTAATAGCGGATCGCGCCGGGGTGCAGCGGGACCGGGCTGCCGTTCGGGGCTGCCGCAAGCTTGATCTCCTTGCCGGCGGCGTGCGCGTTGGCGAGGTCGGGGAGCGATTCGAAGATCAGCTTCGTCATCTGATAGGCGAGGTCCTCGCTCACCGCCGAACTGGTGACGAGATAGTTCACCACCGCCGCCGTCGGGACATCCTTGTCCTGGCCGGTGTAGGTATTGGCCGGGATCATGACCGACACGAAGGGCGGGCCGATCCTGTCGACGACGGATTTGGGAACCGACACCACCACGATATCGGTCGAGGTCGAAAGGTCCTTCAGCGAGGCAACGCCGAGGCCGGCCGATTGCAGCGTCGCGTTGAGCTGGCGGTTCTTCATCAGGTCGACGGATTCGGCGAACGGCAGATATTCGACCTTGCCCATGTCCTTGTAGGTCATCCCCGCGGCGGCAAGGATCGCACGCGAGTTGAGTTCGGTGCCGGATTTCGGCGCGCCGACCGAGAGGCTCTTGCCCTTCAGATCGGCCAGCGTCCTGATGCCGCTTTCGGCTGTGGCAACGATCTGGATGTAGTTCGGATAGATCGCACCGATGGTCCGCAGCTTGTCGAGCCTGGCCTTGAAGCCCGCCTCCTCGTCGCCTTCCCAGGCGGCCTTGAGCGAGTCGCCGAGCGTGAACGCGATCTCGCCGCGGCCCTGCTGCAGCAGGATCAGGTTCTCGACCGACGCCTTGGTGGCCTGCACCTGGGTCTTCACGTTCGGGATCTTGTCGCCGTAGATTTTGGCGATGGCGACGCCGAGCGGATAGTAGACGCCGGAGGTTCCGCCGGTCAGCACGTTGATGAAAGATTGCGCATGCGCGCCGGGAGCAAAAAACAATGCTGCCGCCGCAACGGCAAAGGCCAGAAGATACGGCTTCATACGATCGATTCTCCCCAAATATTGCCCGGAAAGTTGGACGGGCGATGGCCTGCGGTCAACCTATCCGATAAGCTGAAAACGGTGACCCTGACATGCGCCGACAGGCACCTTGCCATCGTCACCCAAACCGGCTGAATGCGCCGGGAAGGCCCGCTCGCAGGGCCAGGGGAAAGAAACGGGCGCCGGGGAAAACATGGCTACGGACAACACGACACCTGGTAACGACGAAGTCATCGCCGTATCCGACGAGGCGCTGCAGAAGGCCGAGTCCTTTGTCGAAGCCGAGGAAGGCGCCGCCAATCGCCTGATGGGCTGGCCGGGCCGGATTTCGACCGCGATTGCGGTGGTCATGAGCCTGTTCCACCTCTACGCAGCCTACGCGATCGTTCCGACCCAGGAGCTGCGCTACACCCACGTCGCGTTCACGCTGGTGCTGAGCTTCCTGCTGTTTCCGCTGGCAACACGGTTCCGCAACCGGGTGCGCTGGTGGGACGTCGTTCCCGGCATCGTCGCGGTCGCGACCATCGTCTACGCGCTGTGGGGCGGCGACGATTTCACCGATCGCGCCACCATGCCCGACCGCTGGGACATCGTCGTCGGCATCGTCTTCATCGTGCTGCTGCTGGAAGCGACGCGGCGCACGACGGGCGCAATCATGCCCGTGGTGTCGCTGTTCTTCATCGCCTATGCGATGCTCGGCCCGTATCTGCCGGCGCCGTGGACCCATCGCGGCTACGATATCGCCCGCCTCGTCGGCCACCTCTTCATCACGCTGGAGGGCATTTTCGGCGTCGCGGTCGACGTCTCGGCGACGCTGATCATCCTGTTCACCATCTACGGCGCTTTCCTGCAGCAATCCGGCGCCGGAAAATTCTTCATCGATTTCTCGCTGGCGCTGATGGGCGGCAAGCCAAACAGCGCCGGCCGCACCGTGGTGCTGTCGTCGTTCCTGCTCGGCGGCCCCTCCGGATCGGGCGTTGCCACCACTGTGATGATCGGCACCGTCGCCTACCCGATGATGGCGAAGGCCGGCTTCGAGAAGAACGCCGCGGGCGGGCTGCTCGCTGCCGGCGGCCTGGGCGCGATCCTGTCGCCGCCGGTGCTGGGCGCCGCCGCGTTCCTGATCGCCGAATTCCTCAAGATCAGCTATCTCGACGTGATCTGGATGGCGACCATCCCGACCTGCCTCTACTACATGTCGCTGCTGTTCATGGTCGAACTCGACGCCAAGAAGTTCGGCGCCAAGGACGTCAACTTCAAGCCCGAGATGTCGCTCGGCGAGATGACGAAGCGCTACGGCTTCCACTTCATCTCGCTGCTGGCCGTCGTCGTCTTCATGATCATCGGCTACTCGCCGTCGCTGTCGGTGTTCTACGCCATCGTCGTCACGTTCGCCTTGAGTTTCCTGCGCAAGGAAACCGCGCTGATGCCGAAGAAGCTGGTGAAGGCGCTGGCTGACGGCTCGATCGGCGCGCTGAACGCCGCGACCACCTGCGCCTGCGCCGGCATCGTCGTCGGTGTGGTGACGCTGACAGGCCTCGGCCTGAAATTCTCGGCGATCGTCATCAGCTATGCCGGCGGCAGCCTCCTGCTGACCGCGATCTACACCTCGTTGATCGTCTGGATCATCGGCCTCGCCGTGCCGGTGACGGCGTCCTACATCATCTGCGCGGTCATCGCGGCGCCCGCGCTGATCAAGCTCGGCGTGCCCGATTACGCCGCGCACATGTTCATCTTCTATTACGCGGTACTGTCGGAAGTCTCGCCGCCGACCGCGCTGTCGCCATTCGCGGCCGCCGCCATCACCGGCGGCGATCCCTACAAGACCACGTTGCAATCGTGGAAATACACGCTGCCGGCGTTTCTGGTTCCATTCGTGTTCGTGCTGGACCCGCAAGGCGTCGGCCTGCTGCTCGCGATCCCCAAGGGCGGCTCCTGGGTCGATATCCTCGAAATCACCATCAAAACCACCTTGGGGCTGCTGGCGCTGGCCGCTTTCGCCCAGAACTGGGCACTGCGACAAAATACGCCGCTGGAACGCGGCCTGCTTCTGCTATCGGGATTGCTGCTGGTGTTCCCGAGCCTGATCGAGGCGATCGTCGAATGGATCATCGGCCGCGATATCAGCTACACCTACGTGCCGGGCCTGATCATCGGTCTCGGCGTGATCCTGTGGCAGGCCAGAACGCCGACACCGCAACGACCGGCGCTCTCACCGTAATTCTGAAGAAGTGATCGAGGAAACAATGAAGAAAACAATCGCAATACTGGCCCTGACGATTTCTGCGGGCCTCGGCCTTGCCGGCGCGGCCATCGCGCAGCAGAAGACCATGGCGATCGGCACCGGCGGCACCGGCGGCGTCTACTATCCGCTCGGCGGCGCGGTCGCCAACGTGCTGTCGAAGAACCTGCCGAATGTTCAGGCGACGGCGGAAGTCACCGGCGGCTCGGTCGATAACCTCAAGCTGATCGGCGCCGGCAAGAGCGAACTCGGTTTCACCATGGCCGACGCCGCGCTCGACGCGCTCAACGGCGAAGACAAATTCAAGAGCGGCAAGCTGCCGCTGCAGGCGCTGCTGGTCGTCTATCCGAACCGCATGCATGTGGTGACGATCGAAGGCACCGGCATCAACACCATGGCCGATCTGAAGGGCAAGCGCGTCTCGACGGGCTCGCCGGGCAGCG
>JAQSDT010000438.1 GCA_029946075.1 bacterium
TCACGTTACCCCGCGTCGCCTCCCCAGGAGCTGCAGCCTTTGTCCCTCGCCGATAACATCGAGTTCCTGCGCCATTTCCCGAGGCTGAACGGCTTCAATGGCTTGGGGGTCTATGGCCGGAGCGCTCCGCCTGCGGGGACCACCCCGTTGGCCGAAATCAGCGATTTCGGAACCAATCCCGGCGCACTGAAGATGTTCAGCTTTGTACCCGAGCAACTCCAGCGCGCACCGGCGCTCGTCGTGGTGCTGCACGGCTGCGGCCAGACCGCGGCGGCCTACGATTTCGGCACCGGCTGGTCGACCTTGGCAAAGCGTTACGGCTTTGCGCTGCTGCTGCCGGAGCAGCAGGGCGCCAACAACGCCAATACCTGTTTCAACTGGTTCAACCCCGGCGATATCGCGCGCGGTCGCGGCGAAGCCGGCTCGATCCGGCAGATGGTCGCGCGCATGGTCGCTGATCACAAGATCGATCCGCGGCGCATCTACGTCACCGGCCTTTCCGCCGGCGGCGCCATGACGTCGGTGATGCTGGCAAATTATCCGGAAGTGTTTGCGGGCGGCGCTGTTATCGCTGGCCTGCCGTTCGGTATCGCCAGCAACGTGCGTGAAGCGCTCGGCGGCATGATGCAGTCGTCGCTGCGTCCGGCCGCCGAACTCGGCGATCTCGTGCGCAAGGCGTCGAAGCACAGGGGACCCTGGCCGAAGATCTCGGTGTGGCACGGCAGCGCCGATCGTACCGTGCATCCGGCCAATGCCGACGAGATCGTCAAGCAGTGGCTCGACGTCCACGGCCTGCCCAATGAGCCGATGTCGTCCGGCGCCGTCGATGGCCATCCGCGCGACGTCTGGTGGAATGCGGACGGCGCGACCATCGTCGAATCCTACACCATCACCGACATGGCCCACGGAACGCCGCTCGGGCTCGCGGACAATGACGAGTCCTACGGCGCGACGGGTGCCTTCCTGCTCGAGGCCGGAATCTCGTCGTCCTATCACATCGCGAATTTCTTCGGCCTGACCGACCGCGTCAGTCAGCTCAATGAAGTTACCGCAACGGCGGTGCCGAAGATCGCGCCGTCGCCGGCCACCGCATCCCTGCAATCGACGGATGTCGCCGCCACGCTGTGGTCGCGGACCAACAAGCCGGTACGCCCGATCAAACCGGTGCCGCCCGAGCCGAAGCGCCGTGGCATCGACGTCGGCGCCGTCATCACCCGCGCGCTGACCGCCGCGGGCTTGATGAAGTAGCGCGTTACGCGCCGGAAAACGGCGAAGGCGCGTTCACATCTCGCCGGTGATGAACGGATTGGTCAGCCGCTCCTGACCGATGCTGGAACCCGCGCCGTGGCCGCAGATGAAGCCGACGTCGTCGCCGAGCGGCAGCAGCTTTTCCTTGATCGAGTTGATCAGCGTGGCGTGACTGCCGCCGGGCAGATCGGTGCGGCCGACCGAGCCGTTGAACAGGACGTCGCCGACATGGGCGAAGCGTAGTTCCTTGTTGAAGAACACCACGCTGCCCGGCGAATGGCCGGGACAATGCAGGATGTCGAAGGTCAGGTCGCCGATCGAGACCTGATCGCCCTCGTCGAGCCAGCGGTCGGGTCCGAAATTGCGCACGCCGGTCATGCCGAAGCGCTCGCCGCTGGAGACGACGTTGTCGAGCAGGTATTTGTCGGCGATGTGCGGGCCTTCGATCTTGACCTGCAGCGCGTCGCGCAAATCCGCGGCGCCGCCGACATGGTCGATATGGCCGTGCGTCAGCCAGATCTTCTCGACGGTAACGCCGGTCTGCTTGATCGCTTCGAGGATTTTCGGCACGTCCCCGCCGGGGTCAATCACGACGGCCTTCTTGGACGGCTCGTGCCAGATGATAGTGCAGTTCTGCTCGAACAGCGTCACCGGCACGATCATCGCGCCGGCCTTCGCCTGATTCTGGGTATCGTTTTGCCGGGTATCGTTTTCCTGGGTCATAGCGGCAGATTGCCGATTTTTGGCCTGCCGCCAAGAGGGAAATGTACTCTCCGTCGTCCCGGCCAAGCGAAGCGCGAGCCGGGACCCATAATCACAGGAAGAAATGTTGCGAAAGGCTGCAGCTCCAGCCCGGCGTAACAACAAGCATCGGTGTTTACGGGTCCCGCCTTCGCGGGGACGACTCGCGGGGAGGGCGCGACTCACCGTTTGATCTGCGCCTTCAGCGTATCCTCGACGACGCGGTCGAACGATGTTGCCTTCGGCGGCGCCTTGGCGCGCTGGTCGGCGATGTAGCGGTCGCGCTTGGCGACGAGGCCGGAGAGCTTTTCGTTGAGCAGCTTGCGCTGGCCCATCTGTTTGTTGATCTCTTCCTTGCGCTGTTCCGGCTTCATCGCGCGCAGGTTTTCGGGCAGGTCCTCGTCCTTGATGGCGGAGAAGCTGCTGCGGCCGGCAGTGATATCGGTGACGAGGTCGCCGTCGCCGGTCACGGCTTCGGAGGTCGCCACCGCACGCTTGTTGAGGTAGCTCGCCATTTCCGAGGCCTGCGCGGGCGCGGCGGCGGCCACTTGCGACAGCTGCTTGGTCTTATCCTCGGTGCGCTTTTGCATCGCGCGCGGCCCGTACGGGATCACGGTGCCGTTGATCTCCCGCTGCAGGATAATGATGTCCTCGTCATAGGGCGTCTCGATGATGACGACCTGACCGCCGTCCTGCGGGATCGGGATGAAGCGGCCGTTGCCGTTCTGGGCGATGTCGCGCCACACCCGCTCGGTATCGGCGGCGTGGCCGGCCAGCACGGCGTTGACGATGATGTCCTTTTGCTTGGCCACCGCCAGCGTCACCGGATATTTGGTGTCCTGCGCATAGTCCATGTGCGGCGGCGCGTCGCCGACCAGGAACACGATGCGGCGGACGTCGTTGCCGGTGGTCCATTTCAGTTTGTTGACGGCAACGTCGAGCGCCTCGTTGACGCTCTCCGGCCAGTCGCCGCCGCCGCGCGCCCGCAGCTCCAGCAAATTGGCGTAGAGGTCCTGGATATCGGTCGTGAGCTCGATCTTCCGGGTGACGTAGTCGTCGCCGATGTCGCGATAGGCGACGAGGCCCATGCGAATGTCGGCATCGGGATTGGAATCGACGATCGCGGTCGCGATCGACCAGATCTTCCGCTTGGCGCCCTCGATCAGGCCGCCCATCGAACCGGTGGTATCCAGCACGAAGGCGACTTCGACGGCGGGTTTGGCCAGCGCCGGCGCGGCGCCGGCAAACAAGGGCAGGGTGGCGAGAGCCAGGGTAAGGGCTGAGGCAAAAGCGGGGGCTGCGATGCGGCGCATCGTGATATCTCCTCCAGTGTTTTGTCCCTCGCTACCAAGGTTCCCGTGGTCTGACGTCGAAACCAAGGCGCAGCGGAGACAAATTTGCGGCCGGGTTGGCCGCTCGCGAAGCCTGTTGGACGCACCGAAATCGGCTAAGGTTCGAGCATGACGGAATCACCGGCCCGCCAGATCAGCCTCGTGCCGCCGCCCGACCGCCGCCAGTCGGAGACGGCGCTGGCGATCGCGCGCGGCACCGCGCGGCTGCTGCGCTCGCTGGGTTTTTCCTGCATCAGCGAATTGCCGCTGCCGTCGGGCCGGCGCGCCGACCTGGTGGCGCTGAACGAGCGCGGCGAGATCTGGATCGTCGAGATCAAGTCGTCGGTGGAGGATCTACGCGCCGACCAGAAATGGCAGGACTACCGCGCCCATTGCGACCGGCTGTTCTTTGCATTCACCCGCGATCTGCCCTGCGAGAT
>JAQSDT010000439.1 GCA_029946075.1 bacterium
GCTTTTGCCACGGTCGATCCGGCGGTGGTTCATCTGTCCGGTGCGCTCGACGACAATCTCGCCCCGCGTCCTGTGTCCGATGCCATCTCCGCTCTGGTCAATCTCGGCTATGGCCAGCCGCAGGCCGCCGCCGCCATTGCCGCCGCATCGCGCAGCGCAGGTGACAAGGCGGAGACCGCGCAACTGATCCGGCTCGGGTTGAAGGAACTGTCGAAGTGAGCAATCCGACCCGCATCGTCACGCCTGAGCGCCGCGCCGACGACATCGGCGATACCTCGCTGCGTCCGCAGAACCTGTCTGAATTTGTCGGGCAGGCGCAGGCGCGCGCCAATCTGCAGATCTTCATCGACGCCGCGCGCAAGCGCAGCGAGGCGCTCGATCATGTGCTGTTTGTCGGGCCGCCCGGCCTCGGCAAGACCACGCTGGCGCAGATTGTGGCGCGAGAACTCGGCGTCGGCTTCCGCGCCACGTCCGGTCCGGTGATCGCCAAGGCGGGTGACCTCGCAGCGCTGCTGACCAATCTCGAAGAACGCGATGTGCTGTTCATCGATGAAATCCATCGGCTCAGCCCGCAGGTGGAAGAGGTGCTCTATCCGGCGATGGAGGATTTCCAGCTCGACCTCATCATAGGCGAGGGGCCGGCGGCGCGTTCGGTGAAAATCGATCTGGCGAAATTCACGCTGGTCGGTGCGACCACGCGCGCGGGATTGTTGACCAATCCGCTGCGCGACCGTTTCGGCATTCCGGTGCGTTTGAATTTCTACACCGAGGACGAACTTGAGAAGATCGTCACCCGCGGCGCGCGCGTGCTGGGCATCGGCATGACGCCGGACGGCGCCAACGAGATCGCGCGCCGCGCCCGCGGCACGCCGCGTATCGCCGGACGGCTGCTCCGCCGCGTGCGCGATTTTGCCTCGGCGGCGGATGCGAGTTCCGTCGATCGCGCCATCGCCGATCATGCGCTCAGCGCGCTGGAGGTCGATGCCGCCGGCCTCGACGCCATGGACCGGCGCTATCTGACGACGATTGCAATGAACTATGGCGGCGGCCCGGTCGGCGTCGAAACCATGGCGGCGGCGCTGTCGGAGCCGCGCGACGCCATCGAGGACATCATCGAGCCGTTTTTGATCCAGTGCGGCTACCTGCAGCGCACGCCACGCGGCCGCCTGCTCACCTCGCACGCCTTCCGCCATCTCGGCCTCGCCGAGCCGACGCGCGATCCGTCGCAGTTCGGCCTGTTCGGCAGCGACAGCGACGAGTGATCGCTTCGAACCAGATCGTCTTCACCCCGCACTAACGGCAAGCTGCCGGCGCTTCGTCGGCCGATTTGCCGTGGAGTGCATGAAGATGAGTTCGACCGAAGACGCCAAGGTGCTCTCCCTCGTGGCGGCGGCGCCGGAGATGGCGACATCAGACGAAACCGACGCCTTTCTCAATGCGATGACGATTCCGGATCTCGCGTCGATGTGGGGCGCGTTGCAGCGGCTGAGCCGCCGCGACCAGACGCCGGGCGCGTGGGCGGCGAAGATGTATTTCGATCATCTGCCGCATCGCCGGCCGGACCGCGCGGTCGATCTTGCGCTCGAATTGCTGCGCAGCGAATCCGACCAGCCGACGGTGATGCAGCTCAACGACAAGTTCATGATGGCGCTGTTCTATGCGCATGGCGCTGATGTGATCGATCGCATCGAGACCGAGGCGGCCGGCAACGCCAGGCTGCGCTGGCTGCTCGGCGGCGTCTATTTCGGCCCGGAAGAAGCGATGAAGGATCGCATCGAAGCCATCGCAGACACGAAGACCTGGCGCCGCGACGATCGCGCACGGCGCAAGCCGAAGCATCCGTTCGATGGCGAGGCGATGTCGGTGCCCGAGCTGGCGCGGGCGTGGATCGAGGAATATTCGAAATCCGATCGCGACCGCGACGACAATTTCTCCGCGATGATGGATTACGAGCGCGATCTGCGCGAGGAGGATCCCGACAAGGCCATCGACCTCATCGTCGAGATCCTGAAGATCGAGACCAATCCGGTGTTGCTGTCGCTGCTGGCGGCGGGGCCGCTGGAGGATGTCATCAGCATGGAGACCATCGACCGCATCGAGCGCGAGGCGAGCGCCGACAAGCGCTTCCACGATCTGCTCGGCGGCGTCTGGTATTACCGCGCGTCCGACGAGTTGAAGGCGCGGCTCGACGCACTGGTGGCAGGCAACCGCTGGTGAATAGCTGCTGGCGCTCTGCTGACGATCTGCACAAATGCACCGCAATTCGGGCTCAATCCGTCCCCATCCTTTCGGTGCATCACGATTGAAAAGCCATGTTAACGCGCCGTCATTTTCTGAAGTTCTCCGGTGGACTGGGCGCGCTCGGCGTCTCCACCACCGCTTACGGGTTCAGCGCCCCGGTCCTGCGGCTGAACGTGACGCGCTATAATGTCTCGCCGCCGAAATGGCCGCCGGGATTGAAGCTGAAGATCGCCGCTTTGGCGGACCTGCATGCCTGCGATCCCTGGATGTCGCTCGACCGCATTCACGCGATCGTCGCGCGCACCAACGCGCTCAAGCCCGACGTCATCGTGCTGCTCGGCGATTACGTCGCCGGCCATCGCCAGGTGTCGCGGTTCATTCCCGCCGGCGAATGGGCCGGCGTGCTCGGTGGCCTCAAGGCGCCGCTCGGCGTCCACGCCGTGCTCGGCAATCACGACTGGTGGGACGACAAGACCGTGCAGCGCGAAGGGCAGGGCACCACCATCGCCGCCCGTGCGCTCGAAGCGGTCGGCATTCCCGTCTACGAGAACGACGCGAAGAAGTTCAGCAAGGACGGGCATCCGTTCTGGATCGCCGGCCTCGGCGATCAGCTCGCCTATCTGCCGGCCCGCCGCTTCCGCTCCGTGCGGCGGATCGGCGTCGACGACCTCGGCGCAACGCTGGCGAAGGTTACCGACACCGCGCCTGTTATCCTGATGGCGCACGAGCCTGATGTGGCGCGGCGCGTACCTTCGCGTGTCGCGCTGCAGCTCTCCGGGCATACCCATGGCGGCCAGGTGCGGATGCTCGGCTGGTCGCCGATCGCGCCGTCCGGCCAGTTGCTGACCTACGGCCATGTCCGCATCAATTGCGACATCGTCGTCTCCGGCGGCCTCGGTTGCAGCCTGATGCCGTTCCGCCTCGGCGTTCCCCCGGAAATCGTGCTGGTGACAGTCGGCGCGGCGGGATCTGTGGTGGCGTAAATCGACCTGCGCTTGCGTGCGGGCTGGATTTGCGCAAAACCGGTGCTTTCCAGCGCGATCAGGAACCGCAAGTGGCACACCCCAATCTCGACGGTGAGATCCGCGACGGCCGTCATCACATGCAGGTCCGCGTCTACTACGAGGACACCGATTTTTCGGGCATCGTCTATCACGCCAATTATCTGCGCTTCATGGAGCGCGGCCGGACCAATCATTTGCGGCTGATGGGCGCCGAGCAGCACGCGCTGTTCGAACAGGCGCAAGCGGAGACGCCCGGCTTCGCCTTCGTGGTCCGCTCGATGGAGCTCGACTTCCTGCGGCCGGCGCGGATGGACGACATTCTCGACGTGGTGACGTGGCCGGTTGCGGTGAAGGGCGCCTCGATCACGCTGGCGCAGGAAGTTCGCCGTGGCGACGAGGTCCTCGTCAAGGCCGAGGTGCGCGTCGCCTTCATCTGCGAGGGCAGGGCAAAACCGATCCCGAAATCGCTGCGGCTCTTGATGAAGGCCGACCTCGCGCTGGAATA
>JAQSDT010000440.1 GCA_029946075.1 bacterium
GGGTCCGGGCGGGTCGACCAGCCGCTGCCGGCGGCTGTCGATTTCGCCGACCGCGATACCGTTGACCAGCATGGTCAGCGGCAGCACGCCGCCGGCAATCCGGACCGGCATCGCCGCCGGCTGGCCTTCCGTGGTCCGCTCGACGTCGATCCGCGAACCATTCAGCGGGAATTGAATGCGCGGCGCCTGATCGTTGCCGGTGCGCACCAGATCGCCGGCGGGACGGAAGCGCCGTAGCGGCAAGGGCAGCTTGGCGTTGCTGGCCAGCAGCGTGCTCCTCGGGGCCTTCGGCAGCGCCGCCGGAATCTTGCCGGTGCGCGCGAATGCATCGAACAGGATCGGCGCCGCCGCGGTGCGGCCCACCAGGCCCGGCACCGGCGCACCGTCGGGCCGTCCGACCCAGACGCCGATGGTGATCTTGCCGTCGAAGCCGACCGACCAAGCGTCGCGATAGCCGTAGCTGGTGCCGGTCTTGAAGGCGATGCGGTTATGCACGCCGTTCTCCGGCGGCGGAGTGCCGATCAGGACATTGCCGACCTGCCACGCCGCGACCTGATCCATCAGCCGCAGCGGCTCGCGGTCATCCTTTGCCAGCATGATTTCGCGTAAAGGCTTGGCTGAACCGAGCCGCGCCAGCCCCGCATAAAGCTGCGCCAGATCCTGCAAGGTGACGCCGACGCCGCCGAGACCCATCGCGAGCCCCGGCGCCTCGTCCTTTGGCAGCACCAGATTGCCACCGGCCTGTTTCAGCCGCGACGACAGCCGGCTGGAGCCGACGCGATCGAGCAGCGCGATCGCGGGCACGTTGAGAGATAATTGCAATGCCTTGCGCACCGGCACCGTGCCCTGAAAGGTCATGTCGAAATTTTCCGGCGCGTAGGAGCCGAAACGGGTGGGCCGATCGTCGATCAGGCTTTCCGGATGGACAAAACCGTCCTCGAACGCGAGCCCGTAGATGAACGGTTTGAGCGTCGAGCCGGGCGAGCGCACCGCGCGGGTCATGTCGACCTGCCCGGCGCGGCGCTCGTCGAAATAGTCCGATGAGCCGACGCGGGCCAGCACGTCGCCGCTTTCATTGTCGACCGCGATGATCGCGACCGAAATGTTCGGCCCCTGCGTGATCGCGCGGTCGCGCGCCAGCGCCTCCAGCGTTTTCTGCAAACTGCCGTCCAGCGTCAGCCGGATGATCGGCGTGTCCTTCACGACGGCCATCGCCGCATCCGACGAATGCGGCGCAAGGATCGGCATCGGCTTGCGCAGTCCCGGCACGGCGGCGGATTTCGCCTGCGCGGCATCCTCCGGCGAGACGACGCCCTCCTCCACCATCCGCGCCAGCACGCGGTCGCGCGCGGCATGGGCGGCCTGCGGATGGCGATCGAGCCGCCGCCGTTCGGGTGACTGCGGCAGCGCCACCAGCAGCGCGGATTCCGCCAGCGTCAGCCGTTTCGGCTCCATGCCGAAATAGGCGATCGAGGCCGCGCGAATGCCTTCGAGATTGCCGCCGAACGGCGCCAGCGCCAGATAGAGATCGAGGATCTCGTCCTTGTTGAGCTGCCGTTCGATCTGCACCGCGCGCACCATCTGGCGCAATTTTGCGGAGACCGAACGCTCGCGCCGCGGCTCCATCAGCCGCGCCAGCTGCATCGTGATGGTCGAACCGCCCGAGACGATCTCGCCGCGCGTGGCGAGTTGCAGCGCCGCGCGCCCGAGCGCCAGCGGATCGACGCCGCGATGCTCGTAGAAGCGGCGGTCTTCATAGGTCAGCAGCAACTTCAGATAACCGGGATCGACCGCGGATTTCGCCTCGACCGGCAGCCGCCAGCGCCCGTCCGCCATCGCAAAGGCGCGCAGCAGCTTGCCGTTGCGATCGACGATGGTGGTCGAGACCTTTCGCGCCTGCTCCAGCGGCAACGGCCCGAGCGAGACGATCCAGGACGCGAACGCGCCGGCCGCGATCAGGCCCGCGACAGCGGATATCGCCGCCGCCTGCCTGAACCGCCGCCAGCGTCCGGGCGCAGGCGGCGCTATGGTCGCCTGCCCGCTCATTTCGCCGCGCGCACCTCGACCGTTCCGGTGCCGGTGCGGCCGTAGCGCGAGGGGTTGTACATGTCCTCGACGATGGCCTGCGGCAGCACGTATTTGCCGGGCGATACCGCGCGCACGATGTAGGCCACCGTGAACACGGATTTGTCGTCGCTGGCGCGATCGATCGCCGCCGTGAAGCGGTCGTCGCGGAACTCGGTATGCTCGGGCTCCTCGCCGTCCTCGATCCAGTCCAGCGTGCCACTGTCGCCCGACGACACCAGATGCGGGTTGTCGATCTCGAGCCCGGCCGGGAGATAATCGGCCACCATGATGTGTCCGTATTCCGGCTTGGCCTCGGTGATCCTGAGCACCACGGCGAAGCGATCGTTCTGTTTCGCTTTGGTGACATCAGCCGGCTTGCCGTCGAGCGTGAAGAAATTGCGCTCGATCTTGAAGCCGTTGGAGGCCGCAGGCTCGGGCGTGACCGGCGAACCCGACACCGAGACCACCGCCTGCACCGGCGCGTCGCCGGTGTTGGTGATCTTGACGGGCTTGCCGGCCATCGCCTCGGCCTTGTAGCTGCGATAGACCGCGGTCTTTGCAGGCTGTCCGTCGATGTCGAGCGCCAGCGTTTCCTTCGACAGCGCGCGCGAGGCCAGCACCAGCCAGGCGTTCTCCTGCGTCGAGGTGTAGGGGGTCAGCCCCCGCGCCACTTCGACGCGCTGCACCGCCTGCGTCAGCGTCGCCCGCGGCGCGTTGCCTTCGCTGGCGAGCGAGACGAGGGCCGCCGCATCGCGCAGCGCTGAGCCGTAATCGACGCGGCCGAACTCGATCGCAGGCTTCGGCGCCAGCGCATCCAGCGCGGCACCATAGACCCGCTCCGCCCGCGCGCGGTCACCGACCAGCGCCAGCGCCGCGGCCAGCTGCGACTTCGCGATAGGAGTCGCAAGGTTGTTCAGCTTGGTGTCGGCGAGATAGCGGAGGTCACCGATCGGCGCGGTGCCGTTGCGGGCGAGCACGTAGAGACCGTAGGCCAGATCGCGGCCGCCGTCCTTTTCCGGCTCGTTGGCGTTGACCACCGAATTGCGGATTCGATCCAGCGCGTTCTTGAACAGCACGTCCGGCACCGCAAAGCCCTTTTCGCGGGCGCGGGTCAGGAAGTCAGTCACGTAAGCATCGAGCCAGGCGTCGTCGCCGCCGGCCGACCACAGGCCGAACGAACCGTTCGAGCCCTGCCGCGCCAGCAGACGATCGATGGCATCGCGGATGCGCTGGTCGACCGCAGTATCCATCGCCAGATGCGCGCCGGCCGCGAGGTCGTTGACATACAGCAGCGGCATCGCGCGGCTGGTGATCTGTTCCGAACAACCATGCGGGTAGCGATCCAGTGCTTTGAGGATCGTCGCCGCATCGAGCGCGGTGGACAGGCTGACCGACAGCGAGACGCTGCCGGTGCCCGACACGAGGTCGGAGAACATGTCCGAGGTCAAAGTGAGACTCTCGCCCTTCGCCAGCGTCCGGATCGAGCGCCGCGCCAGCACCTGCGTCGCCGCCTTGACGTCGAGCGCATAATGCCGCGCCAAAGTCAGCCCGTTCGGGCCCTTGATGTCGACGTCGAGATTGGCGGTACCGGCGCCGCCGGCATCGATCGCCAGCGCCATCGAGGTCCGCTGTTTGGCGGCAAGCTTCACCGTGGTGACGGGATTGCCGGTCACCTTCA
>JAQSDT010000441.1 GCA_029946075.1 bacterium
CGTTGAGCAGATCGATGACGTCGTCGCGCGGCCAGTTGTCGGAGATCCTCGTGAAATCGCGCAGGTCGCAGATCAGGATGGCGGCGCTTACCGTCGTTCCGCTGCCCCTTCTGGTGGCGCCGGCCAGAATGAGCTCGCCCGCGTGCGAGCCGACATAGGTTTCGAGCAGCGTACGCGCCAGCCGGTTCTTCATGCGGATTTCGCTGACCAGCGCCAGCACCGGCAGCAGATTCTTCAGGCTGGCAATATGCGCAGCGTCGAACCCGCCGGGCCGGTCGGTGGCAAAGGTGACGATGTGCCGTTTGCCAAGCGTGTGATACAGCGGCCAGGCCACATAATCGGTCAGGCCGTTCGACCGCATCTCGTCATAAAGCTCGTGTTTGCGGCCGAGCGAGGGGTCGAGCTCGAGGTTTTCGCGCACTTCGGTTGCGCCATCGTGGATTTCGTTGGCGGGACTGCCGATATATTCGGATCGCTCCCTGACGTCGTAGTCGACCCTGCCGAGTTCCGCCTCGCGCATCCCGTCCGCCCATTTGATCCGGGCGCCCAGCCATTGCGGATGATGGATCAGAAGATGCAGCGACGCCCTCTTGAGGGGGATGCCCGCGCGCTGCAGGCGCTGACACAATTCGGCGAAAATATTGTCGATGAAACGCTCGTCGCGCGTCTCGCTGGTCAGCCAGTGGATGATGCCGTCGCCCGTTTCGACTGCAACGGGACGGATGGCGGGCGGGGCGTTCATGTGTTCTTCCTCGGCGGTGACGGATCGGCGGCACGGTCTATGTCGTGTCGCGGTCCGGCACTGTCAACCGAGGGACTCATGATGCGCAGCCCGCCGCACCGGCAGGCCACGGGGGCGGGTGACTTACCCCGGGATGCGAACCGGCAGGTTCTCGATGCCGCGCACGAAACTCGAATAGACCCGCTTCGGTTCGCCGACCACCTCGATGCGGTCGAAGCGCTTGAGCATTTCTTCCCACACGATTTTCAACTGCAATTCGGCAAGCCGCATGCCGACGCAGCGGTGGATGCCGAAGCCGAACGACAGATGGGTGCGCGGGCGGGCGCGGTCGATGATGAATTCTTCCGGCCGCTCGATGCCTTCCTCGTCACGGTTGCCCGAGACGTACCACATCACGACGCGGTCGCCCTTCTTGATCTTCTTGCCGCCGACTTCGGTGTCGGCGAGCGCGGTGCGGCGCATATGCGCCAGCGGCGTCTGCCAGCGGATCACTTCCGGTACCATGGTGTCGATCAGGCCGGGGTTTTCGCGCAGCTTCCGGTACTGATCGGGGTGTTCGTTCAGCGCCAGCACCGAGCCGCTCATGGTGTTGCGGGTGGTGTCGTTGCCGCCGACGATCAGCAGCATGATGTTGCCCATCAGATTGTCGGGGTCCATGTGCCGCGTGGCGTCGCTGTGCGCCATCATCGACAGCAAGTCGTTCTTCGGCGGCGCGTTGACGCGCTCGTTCCAGAGTTTGGAGAAATAGCCGTAGCACTCGTCCATTTCCTCACGGCGCTGCTCCGCCGACTCGACGATGCCGCCCTTCGGCAGCGCGGTGAAAACGTCCGACCAGCGCGTCAGCTTGCGGCGTTCTTCCCAGGGAAAGTCGAACAGCGTCGCCAGCATCTGGGTGGTCAGTTCGATCGAAACCCGATCGACGAAATTGAAGGTCTCGTTACGCGGCAGTTCGTCGAGGACTTTTTGCGAGCGTGCGCGGATCAGCTTGGCGAGTTCGTCCAGATGCGTCGGCGTGAACATCGGCGACACGGTCTTGCGCTGCGACGAGTGCCGCGGCTGGTCCATCGCGATGAAGCTCGGGTAGTCGTAGCCGGGCGGCACGTCGCGGATCGAGATGCCGCCGAGCGTGGAGTCCGACGAGAAGACGCCGTGGTTGGTGTCGACATGCATGATGTCGTTGTACTTGGTGATCGACCAGTAGGGCTCGATCGGCGCGTTGGTGCAGTAATGCACCGGCTCTTCCTTGCGCAGTCGCTCGAACCACGGCCACAGCGTGTCGTTCTGGAACAGGCGCGGCGCGCCGGGATGAAAATCCTTCAGCGGGGTCGAATAGGCTTCCTCGCGCGCGGCGCGCAGGCGTTCCTGCTTGTCGGCCTTGATGGCGGTCTGGATGTTCATGTGGGATACCAGATGCTTGTGATGTGCTGAAGTCAGCCGGCGATTCGGACCGGCAGGGTCTCGTAGCCTTTGACGAAACTCGAATACACCCGCTTGGGTTCGCCGACTACCTCAATATTGTCGAACCGCTTGAGGATTTCTTCCCAGATGATCTTCAATTGCAGCTCGGCGAGCCGGATTCCGACGCAGCGATGGATGCCGAAGCCGAAGGAAATATGGGTGCGCGGGCGGGCACGGTCGATGATGAACTCGTAGGGGCGCTCGATCGCCTCCTCGTCGCGGTTGCCCGAAACGTACCACATCACGACCTTGTCGCCCTTCTTGATCTGCCGGCCGCGGAACTCGATGTCCTCGAGCGCGGTACGGCGCATATGGGCCAGCGGCGTCTGCCAGCGGATCACTTCGGGCACGAAGGTGTCGATCAGTTCATGGTTCTCGCGCAGCTTGCGGTACTGGTCCGGATTCTGGCTGAGCGCATAGATGCTGCCCGACAGCGTGTTGCGGGTGGTGTCGTTGCCGCCGACGATCAGCAGGATCAGATTGCCGAGGAAGTTCTTCGGGTCCATGTTCCGCGTCGCGTCGCTGTGCGCCATCATCGACAGGAGGTCGCTCTTCGGCGGCGCGCTGGCGCGCTCCTTCCAGAGTCTGGCGAAATAGGTCGCGCATTCCATCAACTCGACCTGACGTTCCTCTTCGGTGGCGACGAGGCCGTCGGGGCCGGGGAGGGTGGTGGCGACGTCGGACCAGCGCGTCAGCATGCGGCGGTCTTCCCAGGGGAAGTCGAACAGCACCGCCAGCATCTGCGTGGTCAGCTCGATCGAGACCTGGTCGACCCAGTCGAACACTTCATTCTTCGGAAGGTTGTCGAGGCATTCGGCCGATCGCTTGCGGATGTTGATCGCGAGCTGGTCGAGATGCGTGGGCGTGAACATCGGCGCCACGGTCTTGCGCTGCGCGGAATGGCGCGGCTGGTCCATGGCGATGAAGCTTTCGCGGCGAAGGTCCGGCGCCACGTCGCGGATGGTGATGCCGCCGAGCGACGACGCCGACGAGAACACCGCGTGGTTGGTCTCGATGTCCATGATGTCGTTGTACTTGGTTACCGACCAGTACGGCCCGAACATGCTGTCCTTGCAGTAATGCACGGGGTCTTCGCGGCGCAGCCGGTCGAAATACGGCCAGAATGAATCGGTCTTGAACAGTTCGGGATGGCTGACGTCGATATCCCCCAACGGGATCGACTGGGCGCGCTCGCGCGCGGCGCGCAGATGGGAATCTCCGGTGAGATCGATGGTTCCGTGCATGAGCCGCTCTCCCTGACTGCCCCTGCCGAAGCGTGCCGGCGGGACGATGTTTTACCCTATTACATCCCGAGCCGTGCGGAAGCGCAAGGGCGGTTTGGCTGCATTTTCGACCGTATAAATGCCTGCTTCCGGCATGGCCGATCCCGCCGCATTCGCCCGTGACAAGGGCGGCCCCGGCGAATAAGTCTGTTTCAAACAAGATTTGACGCGCCGGGAGGCGGCCATGATCGCCAACGCCAACAGGATGTTCAACTTCGACCTCGGCGAAACCGCGGATGCGATCCGCGAGACGGTGCACGC
>JAQSDT010000442.1 GCA_029946075.1 bacterium
CCGCTTCAAGAACCGCGCGGCAAACGCCTATCTGGTGCGCGGCAGTTCGCGCACCATCATGATCGACGTCGGGCTGTCGTCGAACTATCCGCATCTGCTGACGTGCCTGAAGCATCTCGATTGCCCGCCCGAGGAGATCGACATGGTGGTGCTGAGCCACGAGCATCTCGACCATATCGGCGCCGCCTACCACTTTGCCGGCCGCACCTTCATCGCCGCCCATCGCCTCGCCGCCAACAAGATCATGCTGCGCGACGACTTCTCGATGCTGCGCAAGATGTTCAACGAGCCGAACGTGCCGATCAACGTCGACATCTGGCTCGAGGAAGGCAATCTGATCGACCTCGGCAATTTCCGGCTCAACGTGATGTACACACCCGGCCACACCTCGGCCTGCATCACCCTGTTCGAGCAGGACAAGGGGCTGCTGTTCGCCGCCGACACGCTGATGCCGGGCGGCGTGATGGGCGGGGTGTTCGGCTCCGGCAGCATCGCCGACTACATCCAGTCGCTGGAGCGGCTGAAGGGACTGAATTCGAAGATCCTGCTGTCCGGTCACGGGCGGCTGTCCGACACGCCGCAGGACGATGTGCGGATCGCGATCCAGCGTTCGCATGGATTGCTGTCCGACACCGCGCAACTGTTCGACGCGCTCGACGCCCGCTCGAACTTCGAGCCGATCATGCAGTCGGTGCGGGATCTGAACAAGCTCGACGATTGACCCCTCCACGACACGGTCGTCCGCCAATTGACAAATCCGGCGGCGGCCTGTTCAAAAGCTTCCAACCAAAAAGCCTGAACAACGAGGGAGCGAGAACATCATGAAATTCTACGATTCGGTCGGGCCCAATCCGCGCATCGTCCGCATGTTCATGGCGGAAAAGGGCATCGACATACCGAAGCAGACCGTCGATCTGCGCAAGGGCGAGAACCGCGAGGCCGAGCACCTCAAGCGCAATCCGCACGGGCAGATGCCGACGCTCGAACTCGACGACGGTCACTTCGTCTCGGAAATCCTCGCGATCTGCGAATATCTCGAAGAGAAGTATCCGTCGCCCGCGATGATCGGGGCGACGCCGGAAGAGCGCGCCGAATGCCGGATGTGGACGCGCCGCGTCGATCTCAACATCTGCGAGCACATGGGCAACGGCTTCCGTTTCGCCGAAGGCCTGAAGATGTTCGAAACGCGAATTCCCTGCGCGCCCGAGGCCTCGCCCGGCTTGAAGATGATTGCCGCAAACCGCCTGCAATGGCTCAACGGCCAGATGGCCGACGGTCGCGATTATCTCTGCGGCAAGCGCTTCACGCTGGCCGACATGCTGCTGTACGGCTGGCTCGACTTCGGCGGTCAGGTCGGACAGCCGCTGGACCCGGCCAACGCCAACATCGCGGCATGGATGGCCCGCGTCGCCGCGCGGCCGTCGGCGAAGGCGTAGGGCTCTCTATCGTCATTGCGAGCGAAGCGAAGCAATCCATCGTGCCACAAGGAACAAAATGGATTGCTTCGTCGCTACGCTTCTCGCAATGACGTGGATGGGCCAGCCCCTACATCACCACCGGCGCGTCGGGCAGCTCGTTCGGCACGGCGCCACGACGCGGGAAATGCGCTGACAACTCGCGCGACACGGCTGCGATCCCCTTGATCACGCCGGCTTCGAAATGGCCGGCGCGGAAATCGGCTTCCATCGCCTTGCAGATCGTCTCCCAACCGGCGCCGCCGACCTTCGCATCGATGCCGCGGTCGGCGACGATCTCGACGTCGCGATCGGCCAGCAGCAGGTAGATCAGCACCCCGTTATTGTGGTCGGTATCCCAGATCCGCAATTGCGAAAAAATGTCCAGCGCCCGTTCCCGCGCCGGCTGGTTGCGAAACAGCGGCGCGCCGTCGAGCGCGCCTTCGACCACGAAGCGCACCTGTCCGGCATGCGTGGCCTCGCCCGCCTTGATCGCCTGCTCGATCCGCGCCAGCGTCGCCGGCGGAAAGATGCGCCGGAGCCGCCAGCGATGTTCGACGAGATGTCTGCCGATGCGCCCGATGCCCATGCTACCAGCTCCCCGATGCCCCGCCGCCGCCGAAACTGCCGCCGCCGCCACTGAAGCCACCGCTGCTGCTCGAACTGCTGCCACTGGACCACGAGCCTCCGGACGAACTGCTGCTCCGGCCGCCCGGCCCCGCCGACGTGAAACCGTCGCTGATCAGCACGACGAATGCGGCGATCGCGCCGGCGATCACCGACACCAGTACCGAGCTGACCAGGAACCAGGCAATCAGCGCCGTCAGCAGGCCGGCCGCCGTCGAGCCCAGCAGGCGGCCCAGCAAGCCCCGCAAGATGCCGCCGAGCAGCACCGCCGGAACGAGCAGAAGCGGATTGAACAGATCATCCGGATTGAATGACTGCGAATCCTGCCAGTGCGGCGGCTCCGGCTCGGGCAGCTTCTCGCCGTTGACGATCCGGATCATGCGGTCGACGCCGGCCGAAATGCCGCCGGCGAAATCACCGGTCTTGAATTTCGGCGTGATGTCCTCGTCGATGATGCGCTTGGTGGTGGCGTCGGTCAGCGCGCCCTCGAGACCGTAGCCGACCTCGATCCGCAGCTTGCGGTCGTTCCTGGCAACGATCAGCAGCGCGCCGTCGTCGATCTTCTTGCGGCCGATCTTCCAGGTTTCGGCAACGCGCAGCGAGAACGGCTCCAGCGCCTCGCCGTCCGTCGTCGGCACGATCAGCACCGCGATCTGACTGCCCTTGCGCGTCTCCAGGTCCCTGAGCCGCTGCGTCAGCGAGGCGACGTCATCTGCGCCGAGCGTGCCGGTCTGGTCGACGACGCGCCCGCTCAGCGGCGGCACCGCGACGAGCGCCAGCGCTGCCGTGGCGAAGCACAGCAGCAGCGCAAGAATGGAGGCTCTTGCAGCGTTCATCGCGGGTGTCTTCAACGGCTATTTCGAAGGCGCAGCCGGCGCCGGATTGAAGTCGACCTTGGGCGCAGTCGAGATCGCCTTTTCGTTCTCGACCGTGAAATTCGGCTTCTCCTTGTAACCGAACATCATCGCCGTCAGATTGTTGGGAAAGGTGCGGACGCCGACATTGTAGTCCTGCACGGCCTTGATGTAGCGGTTACGCGCCACGGTGATGCGGTTCTCGGTGCCTTCGAGCTGCGCCATCAGATCCTTGAACAGCGCATCCGATTTGAGCTGCGGGTAATTCTCGGTCACCACCAAAAGCCGCGACAGCGCGCTGGAGAGTTCGCCCTGGGCGGCCTGGAATTTCTGGAAGGCAGCCGGATCGTTCAGCACTTCCGGCGTCGCCTGGATGCTGCCGACCTTGGCGCGGGCGTTGGTGACCCCGAGCAGCACGTCCTTTTCCTGCTGCGCAAAGCCCTTCACCGAATTGACCAGGTTGGGCACCAGATCGGCGCGGCGCTGGTACTGGTTGACCACTTCCGACCAGCCGGCCTTGACCTGCTCGTCATTGGTCTGGATCGCGTTGTAGCCGCAATTGGTCAGGCTCAGCGTCGCCAGCGCCGCCAGCACGGTCCAAATTCTGCGCATCGATATCTCCCGCTGTTATTTCCGGCGCACGGTATCAGAATGGGCGCGTCAGGTAAGCACCCAAGGCGGTTTCCGTTCCATTTCGGGCCGATCAGTACTTGCGTATCAATGGCCGAAATAACAACCTGGGCCCAACAACAATAAGGGAAACGCGAGGGCTTCATGCAGTTCGAGACCATC